>CANPZK010000105.1 GCA_947588875.1 uncultured Clostridia bacterium | reverse complement strand
GGTCGAGGTGACAGGACTTGAACCTGCGGCATCTTGGTCCCAAACCAAGCACTCTACCAAACTGAGTTACACCTCGGTATTCATTTTTGACAGCTCACTTATTATATCGTAAAACGGATATTTTGTCAACGCCCGCGCGGGCATTTTGCCCGGAGCCTTTTATAAACGCGTATGCGCCGGAATGATACGGCTGAATTTAATATAAAAATGCGGCATAGTCAAGATACGGCAAACGTGCTTGATCTTCACAGAACTTAGGGGAAGAAAAAGCGCGTTTTATTTTATAAATTATTGGAGGGAAAATCGAAAAGCGGGCGGGTTGAATTTGCGCTTTGCCGCCGTCAAAATAAAAAGCGGCTTGAAAAATAAAACGGTAAGATGCAAAATAAAATGGCTTAAAAAGTTGACATTTGTAATCCGCTTGTGGTAAAATATCTAATTGCCGAGTTGCGGTCTTTTTGCGGCTTCACTTATGTGTGAAGTGTTTAAAAACCGCCGCTTTAGGCATAAAAATGTGTCTATTACCAATAAGTGTAATATTTGCACATTTTTGCGGAATAATAGCCGCGATGAAAAAATCTGAAAGGAGGAAGATTATGCCAACCTTTAACCAACTGGTTCGCAAGGGTCGTGAGGTATCTGAAAAGAAAGCCAAGGCGCCTGCTCTCTTAAAGGGCTGGAACGCAAAAAAGCGCAGAGCTATCGATCAAAGCTCGCCGCAAAAGAGAGGCGTATGCACGGCAGTTAAAACAGCTACCCCGAAAAAGCCTAATTCGGCTCTCAGAAAAATCGCCAGAGTAAGGCTTTCCAACGGTATCGAGGTCAGTTCCTATATTCCCGGCGTGGGCCACAATCTGCAAGAGCACTCGGTTGTTCTTATCAGAGGCGGAAGAGTTAAGGACCTCCCGGGTGTGCGTTACCACATCATAAGAGGAACACTCGACGCTCAGGGCGTTGCAAAGCGTATGCAGGCTCGCTCCAAGTACGGCGCAAAGCGTCCTAAGGCAGGTAAATAATAAGGAATTGGCAGCTACCCAAAGGAAAGGTTACTTAAATTAAACCAGTACAATACAAATGTGCTTTTATATATACGATATTATAGAGCCTTTTGTATTGGCCAACGGGAGTTTGTCGCTTTCGAGTACCTATGATATCTCTAATTTTGTGAAGGAGGGAAGTAAAGTGCCAAGAAGAGGCTCAATAGCAAAACGCGATGTTCTGCCGGATCCGCTTTACAATTCAAAGCTCGTTACCCGTCTTATCAATAACATTATGTATGACGGCAAAAAAGGCGTAGCCCAGAAGATTGTTTACGGCGCGTTCGAGATCATCAGCGAGAAGACAGGAAAAGAGGCCCTCGAGGTCTTTGAGCAGGCTATGGAAAACGTAATGCCTGTATTGGAGGTAAAGGCTCGCCGCGTCGGCGGCGCCACCTACCAGGTTCCTATGGAGGTTCGCCCTGAGAGAAGACAGACATTGGGTCTTCGCTGGATCTCGACATATTCAAGAGCGAGAAGCGAAAAGACAATGAAGGAAAGACTCGCAGGCGAGATCCTCGACGCCGTCAACGGCGCGGGCGGCGCTGCCAAAAAGCGCGACGACACGCACAAGATGGCGGAGGCAAACAAAGCATTTGCACATTACAGATGGTAATTTATCAAGGAGGATTTTATGGGCAGACAGGTGTCTCTTGAACAAACAAGAAATATCGGTATCATGGCTCACATTGATGCCGGTAAAACCACCACAACAGAGCGTATCCTTTTTTACACCGGTATCAACCATAAAATAGGCGAGGTTCATGACGGCGGCGCCACCATGGACTGGATGGTACAGGAGCAGGAGAGAGGTATAACCATAACTTCTGCTGCAACAACTTGCTTCTGGAAAGACAGCAAGGGCAAGGATGTAAGAATAAACATCATCGACACGCCGGGACACGTTGACTTCACGGTTGAGGTTGAGCGTTCGCTCAGAGTTCTCGACGGTTCCGTAACCGTTCTTTGTGCAAAGGGCGGCGTTGAGCCGCAGTCCGAGACGGTTTGGCGTCAGGCTGACAACTACGGTGTTCCGAGAATGGTTTATGTCAATAAAATGGACATCATGGGCGCGGACTTTTTCCGCGTTGTGCAGATGATGAAGGACAGACTCAAGTGTAACGCGGTTCCGATTCAGATCCCGATAGGGGCTGAGGACGACTTCAAGGGAATAATCGACCTCGTTAAGATGAAGGCGGAGGTTTATTACGACGACCTCGGCAAGGATATGAGAGAAGAGGAAATTCCGGACGACCTCAAGGAGCTTGCGCAGAAATATCACGACGAGCTTATCGAGCACGTTGCCGAGCAGGACGAAGCTCTTATGGAAAAATACTTCAACGGTGAGGAGCTTACCGAGGAAGAAATCAAGACTACTATAAGAAAAAGCACTATTGCCAACACAATGGTGCCGGTAACATGCGGAACCTCATACAGGAACAAGGGCGTTCAGAAGCTGCTCGACGCTATTGTTGACTATATGCCGGCTCCGACCGACGTTCCCGCTATCAAGGGCGTAAATCCGGAGACGGAAGAGGAGGAGGTTCGCCATTCCTCCGACGAGGAGCCGTTCTCGGCTCTCGCATTTAAAATCGCAACGGACCCGTTTGTCGGAAAGCTCTGCTTCTTCAGAGTATATTCCGGTATGGTAACGGCGGGCTCAACCGTTTATAACTCGACAAAGGACAACAACGAGAGAATAGGCCGTATCGTTCAGATGCACGCCAACGACAGAAAGGATATAGACACCTGCTATTCGGGTGATATTGCCGCCGCCATCGGACTGAAAAACACAACGACCGGCGACACTCTCTGCGACGAAAAGCATCCTATTATTCTCGAGTCTATGGAGTTCCCGGAGCCTGTTATCAGAGTTGCGATAGAGCCTAAGACAAAGGCAGGTCAGGAGAAGATGGGCATTGCTCTTGCAAAGCTCGCCGAGGAGGACCCGACCTTTAAGGCTTATACGGACGAGGAAACCGGACAGACGATAATCGCAGGTATGGGCGAGCTTCACCTTGAGATAATCGTTGACAGACTTCTTCGTGAATTCAAGGTAGAGGCGAATATAGGCAAGCCGCAGGTTGCATACAAGGAAACGATACGCCGCAACGCCGACGTTGACAAGAAGTATGCGAGACAGTCGGGCGGTAAGGGTCAGTACGGTCACGTTAAGATCAGAATCGAGCCTAACCCGACAAAGGGCTACGAGTTTGTCAATTCGGTTGTCGGCGGAGCCGTTCCGAAGGAATATATTCCGGCGGTAGACCAGGGTATTCAGGGCGCAATGCTCAGCGGCGTTTTGGCAGGATATAACGTAGTTGACGTAAAGGTTGAGCTTTACGACGGCTCCTACCACGAGGTAGACTCCTCCGAAATGGCGTTTAAGATCGCCGGCTCAATGGCTTTCAAGGAGGCTATGCAAAAGGCGGATCCTGTTCTTTTGGAGCCTATCATGAAGGTTACCGTTATAGTTCCCGAGGAGTACATGGGAGACGTTATCGGCGACCTCAACTCGCGCCGCGGCATGATACAGGGCATGGAGGCTGAAAACGGCGCTCAGAGGATCAACGCTCACGTTCCGCTTTCAGAGATGTTCGGATACGCGACGGATATGCGTTCAAAAACTCAGGGACGCGGACAGTATGTAATGGAACCGAGCCACTACGCTGAGGTTCCGAAGTCGGTCGGCGAAGCTATTATTACGGCTCGCAGAAAGACTGAAGATTAATTTTCAAAATAGTATTGCAATTTTCATTCAAAATTGCTAAAATAACTTTAAGACCTAATTATAATTTATTCAAGGGAGGAAATTCCAATGGCAAAAGCAAAATTTGAAAGAACTAAGCCGCACGTTAACATTGGTACAATCGGACACGTCGATCATGGCAAGACAACTCTTACAGCCGCTATCACAAAGGTGTTAAACCTCGAGGGTAAGGCTGCGTTTGAGGATTATGCAAACATTGATAAGGCTCCTGAAGAGAGAGAGCGCGGTATCACAATCAACACGGCTCACGTTGAGTACGAGACAGACAAGCGTCACTATGCTCACGTTGACTGCCCGGGTCACGCCGACTATGTTAAGAACATGATCACGGGTGCCGCTCAGATGGACGGCGCTATCCTCGTTGTTTCAGCGGCTGACGGCCCGATGCCGCAGACAAGAGAGCACATCCTTCTTTCAAGACAGGTTGGTGTTCCGAAGATCGTAGTATTCATGAACAAGACAGACCAAGTTGACGATGACGAGCTTCTCGACCTCGTTGAGATGGAGATCCGTGAGCTCCTCGACGAGTATGAGTTCCCGGGCGACGACACACCGATCGTTCGCGGTTCGGCTTATGTTGCTCTTTCAAGCACATCAACGGATACAAACGCTCCTGAGTACAAGTGCATTCACGAGCTTATGGACGCTGTTGACGAGTATATTCCGACTCCTGAGCGTAAGGCGGATCAGCCGTTCCTTATGCCTGTTGAGGACGTATTCACAATCACAGGCCGCGGCACCGTTGCAACAGGCAGAGTTGAGAGAGGTCTCATAAAGGTAAACGAAGAGGTTGAGATCGTTGGTCTTACAGACGAGAAGAGAAAGGTAGTTGTTACCGGTCTTGAAATGTTCAGAAAGACTCTTGACTATGCTGAGGCAGGCGACAACGTAGGCGCGCTTCTCCGCGGTGTTCAGAGAACAGAGATCGAGAGAGGACAGGTTCTTGCAAAGCCGGGCACAATTCACCCGCACACAAAGTTCCACGGTCAGGTTTACGTTCTTACTAAGGACGAGGGCGGCCGTCATACTCCTTTCTTCAACAACTATCGTCCGCAGTTCTATTTCAGAACAACAGACGTTACAGGCATCATCGCTCTTCCGGAGGGAACAGAGATGTGCATGCCCGGAGATAACGTAGAGATGGACGTTGAGCTCATCACTCCGATCGCTATCGAAGAGGGTCTTCGTTTCGCTATCCGTGAGGGCGGCAGAACAGTTGGTTCAGGCGTTGTTACCGCAATCAACGAATAATTTAAAGCTATAAAATAGAATTAAATTATAAACTTGGGGTTCGGATCACATGATTCGGACCCCTGATTTTTTCCGAAAAGAGGAGACGCTCCTCAAAGAGCCTGCCGAGCGCGGAGCCGCCGTACCGCAGCCATAAAAAGGATTTGACACGGAGGGGCTTAAAAAGTATAATTTTATAGGTAAAAAATTTAGGAAGGGATTGCTCGATCGATGAAAGCCGAGAACCTTGAAGCTAAGCCGCAAACGGACGGCGCGGCGGAAAACAAAAAATCAGACGCTCTCGACATGAAAAAACTGAAAAAGAGCTTTGCAAGCGGGCTTAATTTTTATAAGCTCGTGTGGATATTCCTCATAGGCAGCTTCCTCGGGGTCGTCTGCGAGGTCATATTCTGTTTAATCGTCGACCACAGATACGAATCGCGGCAGGGCGTTATTTACGGCCCGTTTAATCCGGTGTACGGAGTCGGCGTTGTGCTTGTTACGGTCTGCCTTTATTGGCTCAGAAACAAGCGCGACTTCTGGACCTTTCTCTTTGGCGCGTTTATCGGCGCGGCGAGCGAGTACGCTTGCAGCTGGTACCAAGAGACCTTCATAGGCACCGTTTCGTGGGATTACAGCAATATGTGGGGCAACATAAACGGAAGAACCTGCCTGCTGTACGCCGGCATATGGGGCTTTCTCGCGATGGTCTGGATGAAGTTTATGTATCCGCTCGTTTCAAAGCTCGTCGAGGCTATTCCGAATAAAGTGGGCTATCCGCTGACGTGGGTGCTTCTCGTGCTGATGATTGTAAATATATTTATATCCTCTGTCGCCGTCAACAGAATGACCGCAAGACATCAGGGGATAGAGCCTCAAAACGCCTTTGAGGAGTTTCTCGACAAAACGTATCCGGACGACCTTTTGATCTCTGTCTACAATCATATGCAGTACGCCTCCGACGGCACCGATACCGACGCTTACACGCAGACCGAGGGCGCGGCCTCGTCTGCGGCGAGATAGGAGTATTTATGAAAATAGGTAATGTTGAAATAGGCGGATATGCCGCCCTCGCGCCAATGGCGGGGGTTGCGGACAGAGCGTTTAGACGGATATGCGCCGACTTCGGAGCGTCCTATGCGGTGACCGAAATGGTCAGCTCCAAGGGTATCTCGTACCACAGCGAAAAATCGGCTCAGCTCATGGCGTCCGACTCGGCCTGCCCGTCCGCCGTCCAGATTTTCGGGGACGAGCCGGAAACTATGGCTTATGCGGCGAAATTTGCAACGAGGTACGAACCCGACGTTATAGATATAAATATGGGCTGCCCCGCGCCGAAAATAAGCGGCGGCGGCAGCGGCTGCGCTCTTATGAAGACTCCCAAGCTGTGCGGCGAAATTGTGAAAGCGGTTAAGAGAGCCGTCGATATTCCCGTTACGGTAAAGATACGCAAGGGCTGGGACGGCGACAGCGTAAACGCGC
>CANPZK010000104.1 GCA_947588875.1 uncultured Clostridia bacterium | reverse complement strand
CTGCATTTATATCATACCACCAAAGCGTTTATGTTAGCAACGCACGGAAACTACAAATCTTTTTCCGAAAAACTGTTTAATATATACATTTAAAAGCGGAGCATAACAAAACAGGAATAAATCTTTCGCACTGCGCATATATTGTCCTCTGTGGAGCAAGGGTTGATTCCCCGCGCTTTTCAGTGTATTTCCGGGTATATAAAATCTTGCATATCAATATCGCCTTCGGCAAATTTTCGCTCGAAGATTGTTGAAATATGCGCTCTGTCGTGATACAATTTAATAAAATTGAATTTAAGTGCTGAGGTGAGTCAATAAATGAAAAGGAAAATCTTTGCAATTTTACTCTGTGCTCTCATGCTTTTTGCGGTTTTGGGAGCCTGTATGCTCAGCGCCGGAGCATTCTCCCCCGACAAGCCGTGGGACGTAGGAAATTATAACGACTACGGCGGCGGAGGAGGAGGCGGTGGCGGAGGCTACAGCGGCGGCGGTTACAGCGGAGGAGGCTACAGCGGCGGCAGCAGCAGCCGCGACAGCGGGTTCGAGCTTGGAGTTATCATCGGGTGGCTTCTGCGCAATCCCCCCGCGTTAATCGTTGCGATAGTTATCGTTCTCATCATAGTAGCGCTCGTCGCTATGGCTAAAAAATCCGGCCGCCTTTCGGCAAAGGGCGCTCCCGGCGTATCACAGCCTATACCGCAGTCGAGAGTCCCGGCTGACAATACCGGAATCATCTCCGACGCTATTCGCGCTATAGACCCGAACTTCTCGTCCGACGCGTTTATCACATGGTCAAAGGACGTATTCATAACTCTCCAACAGGCATGGACCGCGCGCGATTGGAGCACCATACGCCCGCTTGAAAAGGAGGAGCTGTTCGAACAGCACAAGCGCCAGCTCGACGAGTATATCAGGAATAAGAAGATAAACATAATTGAGAGAATAAACGTCGGTCAGACCCATTTGCACAAGTACGAGAGGGATAAACAGTATGAATATCTCACGGTTTACATGGCGACGAGAATGGTCGATTACATAATCGACGAGCAGACCCGCAACGTACTTAAGGGCGACCCGAACACCGACTGCTACATGAGCTACCTGCTCACCTTCATGCGTAAAACGGGAGTCAAGAGCCACGAGGGTACCGACAGGGCGGTATCTAAATCCTGTCCCAACTGCGGCGCTCCGCTCAGCATAACGAGCAGCGGCAAGTGCGAATTCTGCGGCAGCATAATCACGACCGGCGACTTCGACTGGGTACTCGCGAAGATGGACGCAGTAAAGCCAAATACGGTTATTGACAACAGAGGCGTTATCATAAACGACGGCAGCGACAACGACGGTTCCGACAACAACGGCAACAACGGCGGCGGAAACGGCGAAGGAAACGTGAGCTTCGACGACATGATGAACGGCGGAAACGGAAACAACAACAACGACGACGGAGGAAACGTGAGCTTCGACGATATGATGAACGGCGACAAGAAATAACCTATTTCTTTCAAAACGGACAGCGGCAATTCGCTGTCCGTTTCTTTTTCCCGCCGTTAATTGTTGAATTAATTATTTTGCAGTGATAAAATTATTCTATATAACAGGATAAAAGGCGTACATATCGGGCGCGGTCGGGGCGGCGACCGCAAATTTCCGCCTGCGGCGGAAATTTGCCGAAAAACGCGGCGGGCAGGGATTTTCCCGCGTCAAACGTCGCTTTGCCGCGTTTTTCCGGCGCGGCTGCGCCGCGCCGGTCGCCGCCCCGTAAGCGGGCAAAGCCCGCGCCCCGCGCCTTGACACCCGCACCGCCTTTGTTATATCATATTACTTACCAAATCTAACGGAATGAGGATAAAAATGAAAGTTAAAGATCTATACAAAAAAGGTAAAACGGTCCTGTCCTTTGAGGTGTTCCCTCCAAAGGCGACAAGCCCCATAGAAACCGTATACAGCACGCTCGAGGAGCTTTGCGACTTAAAGCCCGAATTCATAAGCGTAACCTACGGCGCGGCAGGCGGAGCTAAATCCCATTGCTGTGAGATAGCGTCGAGAATTAAAAACACGCACGGAATAGAGTCCGTCGCCCACCTCACCTGCATAGGCAGTACCTCGGACGACATAAAGGGCGTACTGAACGACCTCGACGAAAACGGAATAGAAAACGTACTCGCTCTGAGGGGCGACATCGTCCCGGGTCAGCCCCAAAGCGGCGACTTTGAACACGCAAGCGACCTCACCGCGTTTATAAAGGAATATGCGCCGCAGTTCGACATATGCGGGGCGTGCTACCCCGAGGTACATATCGAGAGCGGCGACGAAATCGAGGACATACTAAACCTCAAAAAAAAGGTGGACGCCGGCGCGTCCCACCTCATATCCCAGCTCTTCTTCGACAACAGCGTCTATTACAGCTTTCTGCAAAGAGCGAAAATAGCCGGCATAAACGTGCCTATCTCGGCGGGAATAATGCCTGTTGTGAACAAGAAGCAAATAGAAAAGATGGTGTCGCTGTGCGGAGCGAGCCTGCCGGTGAAGTTCTCAAAGATGATGCAGAAATACGGCGACAACGCGGAGGCAATACGCGACGCGGGAATCGCCTACGCCGTAAATCAGATAGTTGACCTCATTTCAAGCGGCGTGGACGGAGTACACATATACACGATGAACAACCCCTATGTGGCGAGGACGATATACAACAGCATAAAAAATCTTTTGTAGGGTGAGGTCATTGTTTGTTCTTGATAAAATAAACCGCGAGGAAGCGTTAAGATATATGGGCTGTCGCGGGGGGCAGCCGGACGAAGGCACCCTCGCGGTCATAGACGATTGCGAAAAAGCCCTTATAGCCGCCGCCGTTCCGAGGTACCTGTATCGCCGCTTTGACGGCGTTGTCATTGACAAGGACTCGGTTACAATAACGGAGGCGGGGATAAGGCTGCGCGGAAGGAGTATAGCTGAGCATCTTGACGGGTGCGAAAGCGCCGTTTTAATGTGCGCCACAATATCCTCGGGAGTTGACAAGCTCATACGCCGCTGTCAGACCACCGATATGGCGAAAGCGGTAATAACCGACGCGCTGGCGAGCGCGGCGATTGAGCAGGTGTGCAACGCCGCCGAGGAGGAGATAGGTGCTCTCTTTCCCGACGAATACAAAACGTGGCGCTTCAGCCCGGGCTACGGAGATCTTCCCCTTGAGCATCAAGGCGAGCTTCTGCGGGTCCTCGACGCGCAAAGAAAAATAGGACTTACCCTCGGCCGCAGTACAATGCTCATTCCAACTAAATCGGTGACGGCAGTTATCGGAATTTCAAGCTCCGAGCTGCCAAGGCGAAAGCGGAGCTGCGCCTGCTGTACGATGGCAAAGAACTGCAAATTCAGGAAAACGGGTGAACGCTGTGTTTAGAAGGCTTTTAAAAGAAAAGGAATTTATACTGCTCGACGGAGCGATGGGCACCATGCTCCAATCAAGGGGGCTTAAAACGGGCGAGATACCGGAGCTTCTGTCTATTACGTCGCCGGAGCTGATAATAGATATTCACAGGGAATATATAGCCGCCGGAGCGGACGTTATATACGCCTGCACATTCGGGGCAAACAGCTACAAATTGGCGGGCAGCGGCTGCACCTGCGAAGAGGTGATAAGGGCTGCCGTTTCAAACGCGAAAACAGCGGCGGCGGACAGCGGCGCGTGCGTAGCGCTCGATCTTGGCCCCGTCGGCAGGCTTATGGAGCCAAACGGCGATATGAGCTTTGACGAGGCGTATAACTCCTATAAGGAGCAGGTAATCGCGGGGGCGGACGCGGGCGCGGAGCTTATAGTGCTTGAAACCATGACCGACCTCTCCGAGCTGAAGGCGGCTGTGCTTGCGGCAAAGGAAAACAGCAATCTGCCGATAGTCTGCACCATGACGTTTGAGAAGAACCGCCGCACCTTTACCGGCGTGGGCATAGGCTCGATGGCGGTAACCCTCGAGGGGCTGGGCGTTGACGCGGTGGGAATAAACTGCTCGCTCGGGCCGGACGATTTGCCGCCGCTCATAGAGGAGCTTGCCAAATGGACTAATCTGCCGATAGCCGCAAAGCCGAACGCCGGTCTGCCGGACCCGAACAGCAGTGAATACGACGTGGACGCGGACAGCTTTGCCGAAAGCATGGAAAAGCTCGTACCCTACGGTGTGAAGATATTCGGCGGCTGCTGCGGAACCACTCCGGAATATATAAAAAGGCTGAAAGCCGCGCTGGCGGGAAAGAGGTGCGTTTCGCGCGGCGAAATAAAAATAAGCGCCGTCGCGAGCGGCGAGAACGTCGTGACGGCAGACCGTCCGAGGATAATCGGGGAGAGGATAAACCCGACCGGAAAAAAACTTTTCAAAGAAGCCTTAAAGACAAGGAATATAGACTATATTCTAACTCAGGGCATAGAGCAGGTGGGCGCCGGAGCGGACATACTCGACGTAAACGTCGGACTGCCGGAGATAAACGAAAAAGAGATGATGGTCACCGTTATCAAAGCGCTCCAGGGCGTGACCGGCGCTCCGCTTCAAATAGATACGACCGACCCAAAGGCGCTTGAAGCCGGTTTAAGGGTATACAACGGCAAGCCGATAGTGAACTCGGTAAACGGCGAGGAAAAATCGCTTTCCGCCGTTCTCCCTCTCGTCAAAAAATACGGAGCCGCAGTGGTCGGACTGACTCTTGACGAGGGCGGAATACCAAAGACCGCCGAAGGAAGATTCAATATAGCTAAAAAAATAGTGGAGCGCGCGGTTCAGACAGGCATAAAGCGAGAGGACATTTATATCGACTGCCTGACTTTGACGGCTTCGGCCGAGCAGGACGGCGTTATGGCGACTCTCGACGCTCTTGAACGGGTAAAGCGGGAGCTCGGCGTTAAGACCGTGCTCGGCGTTTCAAACATCTCGTTCGGGCTGCCGAACCGAGAGCTTGTCAACCGCACGTTTTTGACGATGGCTCTGCAAAAAGGGCTTGACTTGCCGATAATAAATCCCAACTCGGAGGCTATGACCGGCGCTGTAAGGGCGTTCAATCTGCTTTCAAATATAGATAAAAATTCAGTCGAATATATAGCGGCGTACAACGATACCGCCCCCGCCGCGCAAAACGCAAAAAGCGCGAATAACGAGCAAGACTCTGCGCCCGATATAATTTACTCGATAGAGCACGGGCTGAAAAAGGAGGCGGCAAGGGCGACAGAGGAGCTTCTAAAGACCGACGACGCTATGGAGATAGTAAACAAAATGCTCATTCCCGCCTTGGACAAGGTCGGCGCGGGATTTGAAAAGGGCACTGTATTCCTGCCTCAGCTCATTCAGTCCGCCACAGCCGCTCAGAGCTGCTTCGACGTTATCAAGCGGCATCTCACGGCTACGAGCGGAACGCCCGTCAGCAAGGGAAATATAATACTTGCGACCGTGAAGGGCGACATTCACGACATAGGCAAGAATATAGTAAAGGTTCTGCTTGAAAACTACGGCTACACGGTTTTTGACCTCGGGCGCGACGTTCCCCCGGAGCTGATAGTAAAGACAGCCCGGGAAAACGACATACATTTTATCGGGCTGTCGGCTCTTATGACCACTACGCTGAAGTCGATGGAGGAGACTATAAGGCTTTTGCACTCGGAGGGCGTAGACTGCAAGACGTTTGTGGGCGGGGCGGTGCTAACTCCTGAATACGCTCGGCAGATAGGCGCGGATTATTACTGCCGCGACGCTAAGGAGAGCGTTGACGCCGCGCGGGACTTTTTCTCACACTGATTCTCACGGCATTTATTTTTAGCCCTCGGCGGGATTCCTCCGGGGGCTTTTGTCTGCCGAAAGGTGTTTTTATTTTCGCTCCCCCCGCGCTTTGAAACGCAGGCGAAAACTTTATTTTTTGCCTGCCAAAATCAGCTTTATCGAAAAACAAAGAGCCGCGTCACATTTTAAGCGACGCGGCTCTTTAATAATAAAATTCAATTTAAAATTTAATCAATTTAATCGCGGCAAGCCCTGACAGCTTGAGCAATTCGTTCCGGCGATTGCATACGCTTTTTACTTCGCGTAATTCACCGCTCGGCTCTCGCGGATTATATTTACCTTTATCTGACCCGGGTACTCGAGGTCGGATTCTATCTTTTTGCATATCTCCCTTGAGAGCGGTATCATGCTCTCGTCGTTTATAACCTCCGGCTTGACGAGAATCCTTATCTCGCGTCCCGCCTGAATCGCGTAGCTGCTCTCAACGCCCTCGAAGGAGGACGCGACCTCCTCGAGCTTTTGCAGGCGCTTAATGTAATTTTCAAGGTTTTCACGCCTTGCTCCCGGCCTCGCCGCCGAAATAGCATCCGCCGCCTGAACAAGACAGGCTACTATCGTCTTTGCCTCTACGTCGCCGTGGTGAGCCTGAACAGCGTGAATGACGGCGTCGCTCTCTTTGTATTTGCGGCAAACCTCAACGCCAAGCTCAACGTGCGAGCCCTCCATCTCATGGTCGAGCGCCTTGCCTATATCATGCAGAAGTCCCGCGCGCTTTGCAATAGTCGGGTC
>CANPZK010000103.1 GCA_947588875.1 uncultured Clostridia bacterium | reverse complement strand
GGCACATAGCGGCAACGGGTAACGCGACAGCCTCGGCAGCCGTTAAAGCAAGCCAAAGCGTGCCGAGGGCAAATATGCAGTGTTAAATTAAGATATTTTAATACGAAAATGCAGTTTTTTAAATAGCTTTAGGTTAATATTACTATGTATTATATATAAAATTTGTTAAAAAAACTGATAAAAAAATTTTGACTCGCTTGACAATTTATGGTAAAATGAACAGTAGGTAATATGTTGTCATACTGATTTTATATTTTTGTTGTAACTATTGCCACTATTATGAATTTGTGAAGGGGCGATTATGAGCAGGGTTATAGTTGTTGCGTCGGGAAAGGGCGGCACGGGAAAATCAACGGTCGCCGCAAGTCTTGGAGTTGCCTTTGCCGGCAGAAATAGGCGCGTGCTTCTTATTGATTGTGATTCGGGTATGCGCGGACTTGATATAATGCTCGGCGTGAGCAAAAGCCTTGTCTTTGACATTGCGGACGCTGTAAGCGGAAACTGCAAAACGGAGCACATTATTTATCCGTGCTCGCACACGAACGGACTTTATCTTATTCCCGCTCCTCAGAAAGCGGAGGACGAGCTTAGCCCGGAGGTGCTGTGGCAGTTTATCGAAAGCGTAGAGAGCCAATACGATATAATAATAATCGACTCGCCGGCAGGCGTGGGAAAGGGCTTTGAAACGGCGGTTTATCCGGCACAGACCTGCATAGTGGTCGCAAACGCGGAGCCGACAAGCGTCAGGGGATGCGTAAATGTGCGCAGGAGGCTTACGGAGCTTGGCAAGGAGGATATTCGCCTTGTCATAAACAGGCTCTCTAAGCGCGGATTTTTTAAAATGAATTTTTACGCGGATCTTGATGAAATAATCGACGAAACGCAGATTCGTCTTATAGGCGTTGTTCCCGAGAGCACACAGGTGGTGGCGGCGATACAAAAGGGCATAGCGTGTACGGAGGAGTGCAAAGCGCTCGCCGCGTTCCGCAGGATAGCGGGCAGGATAGAGGGTGAAAATCTTCCGCTTGCGGTGTGTTGATCGGATGCAGATATTTTAAACGGTGAAAAGCGGATATGAAAAAACGGTAAAAGGCGAACAAAGGAAACAAAACGGAAAGCAAACAGAATTTAGGCAGTCAGACATTAGGCATGAAATAATGGAGGGATTTAAAGTGAATATAGCGTTAATCGCACACGACGAGAAAAAAGAATTGATGGTGCAGTTTTGTATAGCATACTGCGGCATATTGAGCAGACATAATCTCTGCGCTACCGGCACCACAGGCAAGATGGTTGCCGAGGCGACCGGACTCAGCATAACGCGCTATATGGGCGGTTCGCAGGGCGGCGACCAGCAGATCTCCGCGAGGATCGCCTATGACGAGGTGGATATGCTCCTGTTTTTCCGCGACCCGCTTCATCCAAAGCCGCACGAGCCGAACGATATAAATCTTTTAAGGCTCTGCGATATGCACAATATCCCTGTTGCGACTAATATCGCGACGGCGGAGGTGCTGATCCACGGACTTGAGAGAGGCGACCTCGACTGGAGAAATATAATGAAGCTTTGATTTTCGGCGCGGTTCAGGGCGAGGTGCGCCCTGTGAGAGCTTGATTTTTTGATATAAGATATAAATTTGATATAAAATAATGGGGGCTGGCGCACGTTTGCACAGCCCCCTGCTTGTCGTTAAATCTAATTTTATAGGATAAAGATAAAAGTTTTCACCCGCCTTTTTCGAAAGGCGGGCGTTTTTCGAGCGGCTTTATTTTCCGAGATCAATATACTCTTCAAGTATTTCCGCCGCGTCATATACAAGCAAGGCGCACGGGCGCTTTTTATAATATTGCTCGGTGCGCTTCTCCGGAGTAGGCGGGGAGGCTGCGCTGCCGTCAAGCCCCAAAAGCTCGCGGCAGATTATAGAGCCGTTTTTCTCTCTGAATCTGCCCGCAAGAGTCTGAACGGTTTTATAAAGCTCGCGCTTTTTAACGCTGTCATTAGGGTCGCTGCTGCCGTAAAGCATGGAAGCCGCCATAACCATACCGCTCACGGCTCCGCATATTTCTCTCATTCTTCCGACTCCGCCGCCGAATCCGCTCGCTATCAGCATCGCGGTTTCCTTTTCAATGCCGCAGTCCTCCGCATAAGCCAAAAAAACGGATTGGGCGCAGTTGCAGCCCTCGGTGAAGTACTGCTTGGCTCTTTCAGCCTTTGTCATTATCATCACTCCCATGTGTAAAAATTGAATGACCTTAACTTATATAAGCATTATATTATATATAAAATCATATATCAAGATATCAAGAAAATCTCTTGTGGCGGCTCGCTCATATGAAAACAGAAAATGAAGTTGAAAACGTCGGCGCCTTGGGATATAATAAAACAATATGGAGAATATCGGAGGATTTGGTATGAATATAAGAAAAATAAAGGCACAGACCATAACCGATACAGTGAAAAAGCTTTTTATGGACTGCAATTATTTTATAGGCGACGATATCACAGCGGCTCTGGAGAGCGGACTGAAACGGGAAAAATCGCCGGTCGGAAGGAGCGTGCTGGAACAGCTTCTGGAAAACAATAAAATCGCGGCGGAGGAGCAGATACCGATATGCCAGGATACAGGTATGGCGGTTCTCTTTGTCGAATACGGCGACAAGGTGGTCATAGAGGACGGCAGCTTTGAGGACGCGGTTCAGGAGGGCGTGCGCAGGGCGTACGAGGACGGCTATTTGCGCAAGAGCGTAGTAAGCGACCCGGTTTTTGACCGCGTAAACACGAGGGACAACACTCCCGCGGTAATACATACGAGGATAGTCAGCGGCGATAAAATCAAAATTCTCGCCGGCGGTAAGGGCTTCGGCAGTGAAAATATGTCCGCGACGGCTATGCTCACGCCGTCTAAGGGCGTGGAGGGCGTAAAGGAATTTATACTCGACACTGTGAGGAAAGCCGGTCCCAACCCTTGCCCGCCGATGGTTGTGGGAGTTGGAATAGGCGGCACGTTTGAAAAGGCGGCTCAGCTTGCAAAAATGGCGACGCTCAGGGATATAGACACGAAAAACAGCGATGAGAGATATGCTGAATTGGAGGACGAGCTGCTGAGCGCAATAAACAAAATGGGCTTCGGTCCGGCAGGGTTTGGAGGCGGCGTGACGGCGCTCGGGGTCAATATAGAAACATATCCGACTCACATTGCGGGAATGCCTGTCGCCGTAAATATCTGCTGTCACGCGGCGCGCCATAAAAGCGCGGTCATTTGAGTAAGGGGGATAAATATATGAAAAGGCTTACGCTTCCGCTGTCAGAGGCGGACGTTCTGGACTTAAAGGCGGGCGAGAGCGTTTTGCTCAGCGGCACTATGCTCACAGGCCGCGACGCCGCGCACAAAAGGCTGTATGAGCTTATCGAAAGAGGAGAAGAGCTGCCTGTTGATATTAAGGGGGAGCTTATATATTATGTGGGACCCGCGCCGGCTAAGCCCGGATATGCGGTTGGACCCGCCGGCCCGACGTCGAGCTACCGTATGGACAAATACGCTCCGGCGCTTATGGACCTCGGGCTTCGCGGAATGATAGGCAAGGGCGCGCGGTCGCAGGAGGTAATAGACTCTATAATCAGGAACAAGGGCGTATATTTTGCCTGTATAGGCGGCGCGGCGGCTCTGATAGCCAAGAGCATAAAGCGGGAGGAGCTGCTCTGCTATGAGGATCTCGGCACCGAGGCGGTGCGCAGATATACGGTCGAGGATTTTCCGTGCATAGTCGCGGTGGACTGTCGGGGCAATAATGTGTACGAGGACGGAGTAAAGCGCTATTCGGAGGAACAGCGCGGTTAATTTTGAGCGAGAGGACTGCTTTCGGGGCGGCGACCGTAAATTTCCGCCTGCGGCGGAAATTTACCGAAAAACGCGGCGGGCAGGCGTTTTTTGGCGAGGCGAATACCCGGTGCGCCGCGTTTTTCCGGACTGCCTGCGGCAGTCCGGGGTCGCCGCCCCGAAAGCGTGCGACAGCACGGCCCAAAGGCGGTTGCAGCTATTATATTAATGTGTTAAAATGCTTTTATCACAAGAGAAATGGGGAAATCAAATGGGAGAGAAAATAGTAGTAAAGGTGGGAACCTCCACACTGACATATGAAAACGGAAGGCTGAATTTCCGCAGAATGGAGCAGCTGTGCAAGGTGCTGTGCGACCTCCAGAACAGAGGGAATAAAATCCTCCTTGTAAGCTCGGGTGCGATAGCCGTTGGAATGGGCAAGCTAGCCCTGCCGAGCCGACCCAAGGAAACAAAGCAGCTCCAGGCGCTCGCGGCGGTGGGGCAGTGCGAGCTGATGTTTATGTACGACAAGTTTTTCGGCGAATATAACCACACGGTCGCGCAGATACTTTTGACAAAGCACGTCGTTGAGACCGAGCCGAAGCAGAATAATGTTATAAACACGGTCGAAACGCTGTTCGATATGAATATCCTGCCGATAGTAAACGAAAACGACACGGTGGCGATAGACGAGATGCCGGGCGAGAACTTCGGCGATAACGATATGCTCTCGGCGATGGTCGCGACCATGATAGGAGCCGACAGGCTGATAATACTCTCGGACATAGACGGTCTGTACGACAAAAATCCGAGGCAGTTTGAGGACGCAAAGCTGATAACCTCTATTCCGAAGATAGACGAAAAAATATTTGAGATGGCGGCGGACGGAGCGGGCTCTAACCGCGGCACCGGAGGAATGAAGACAAAGCTGAGCGCCGCGCAGAGGGTCACCGAGTCCGGCATAGTGTGCAGCATAATAAACGGCAAAAGGCCGGAAAATCTCTATGATTTGATAGACAACAAGGGCATAGGCACGACATTTGCGCCGAAGCAATTATGAAGCAATTATTCTGAAAGGGAGAGAAAATATGACTGTTCTTGAACAAATGGGAGAAAGAGCAAAGAAGGCGAGCAGAGTACTCGCCACGGCAGGAGGCAAAAAAAGCGAAGCGCTGACGGCGATAGCGAAGGCGCTGAGGGACGAGAGAGAAAAAATAAAGGCGGCGAACGCCGAGGACATAGAAAACGGCCGCAAGGCGGGGCTTCGCGAGTCGCTGATAGACAGGCTGCTGCTGACGGACGCGAGAATAGACGGCATGGCGGAGGGCTGCGAGCAGGTTGCCGCACTGCCCGACCCGATAGGCGAAACGCTGAGCGGAAGGGTGCTTGAAAACGGGCTTGAGATACGCAAGGTGCGCGTTCCCATGGGAGTCATAGGCATAATATTCGAGGCTCGGCCGAACGTCACGGCGGACGCAGCCGCGCTCTGCCTGAAGGCGGGCAGCGCGGTCATACTCAGGGGCGGCAAGGAGGCTATCAACTCAAATAAGAGCATAGCCGAGGTAATGAGAAGGGCGGTCGCCTCGGCGGGACTGCCGGAGGACTCGATACAGCTCGTCGAGGACACCTCGCGCCAATCGTCGGTTGAGATGATGGGGCTGAGCGAATATCTTGACGTTCTCATTCCGAGGGGCGGAGCCGGTCTTATCAGGGCGGTAGTTGAAAATTCCAAGGTTCCTGTCATTGAAACCGGCGTCGGAAACTGCCATGTGTATGTAGACGAGAGCGGCGACCCCGATATGGCGGCGAATATAATCTTCAACGCCAAAACCTCCCGCCCGTCGGTGTGCAACGCGATAGAAACCGTGCTGGTTCACAAAAACGCGGCTGAAAAGGCTCTGCCGCTCATCAAAGCAAGACTTGACGAAAAGAGCGTTGAAATACACGGCTGCGAGAGAACGAGAGCCATACTCGGCAAGTGCATTATCCCCGCGACCGAGGACGACTGGTACACCGAATATCTCGATTTAAAGCTTGCAATCAGGGTGGTGGACAGTCTGGAGGACGCTATGGAGCACATAGCCAAGTATTCGAGCGGCCACAGCGAGTGCATAGTCACCGAGAATTACGAAAACGCGCGCATATTCACCTCTGGGGTAGACAGCGCGGCTGTTTATGTGAACGCCTCGACAAGGTTCACCGACGGCGGCGAGTTCGGACTCGGAGCGGAGATAGGCATTTCCACTCAGAAGCTCCACGCGAGAGGGCCTATGGGGCTGAACGAGCTTACGTCGATGAAATTTATAATCAACGGAAACGGACAGATAAGATAATATTAGGGAGCACCGATGCTTTTTCTAATTTTATCAAAACCGCAAAGAACATAGAGGGGAAAAGTATATGGAAGTATGGGACGCTTATGATAAAGATTTCAATAAAATCAGCAATATGATATTAATAAGGGAAGAGCCGATTCCCGAAGGGATTTTCCATTTGGTTTGCGACATCATCGTGAAACATAAAGACGGAAGCTATTTGCTGATGCAGCGCGACAAGCGCAAGCATTTCGGCGGTATGTGGGAAGCTACCGCGGGAGGTTCGGCATTACGCGGCGAAACTCCTTTGGAATGTGCGGTGAGAGAACTGCGGGAAGAAACCGGAATTGAATCCGAGCATTTGACTGAAATAGGGCGAGTGAGAAGCCATAATACGTTTTATGTTGAATTTCTTTGCTTGACGGACTGTAAAAAAGACAGTATCATCTTGCAGGATGGGGAAACCATTGCGTATAAGTGGGTGAGCAGAAATGA
>CANPZK010000102.1 GCA_947588875.1 uncultured Clostridia bacterium | reverse complement strand
GCAATAGCTCCGCAGGCGCGTCATCGTCCAATTCCGCTTCGGGCTCGGGCGGCTCGCCGTCCGGCTCGTCGTCTTCCTCTAATTCGTCGTCCGGCTCGCATTCCGTGACCTCAAGCCATACCTCCTCGGCAGGAGCGACCTCCTCCGGAGGGAGCGTTTCGGCGACAGAAAACAAGGATAAAGACAAGAACAAGGATAAGGACAAGGATAAGGATAAAAATAAGGCGACTAACCCGTCGGCTCAGACCGATCCGTCCGAGCGCTCCGCCTCCGCTGCAAACTACTCCGCAGGAAACAACACCTCCTCGGGAGATGCCTCTGCCGCCGAGCCGCGCGGAGAGAGCGGACTGCCGATAAACGCCGTGGGCTTTGTCGGGATTGGAATAATTATAATCGCGGCGCTCGTCGGCGGATATTTTTACAAGAAAAAAAGAGGACTTATCGAGTTGAAGCCCGAGGACGATTTTTTTGAAATGCTGAAAAAGGATAAAGAGAACGCCGACGACGGTTATTCCGCCGATAATCTTCTCGAGCTTGAGAGCAAGGACGAGCCGGATATATCAAAGCTCACCGAGGGCGAGCCGGAGGACAAATGAAAAGGATAATATCTTCTCTGCTTTCCGCTTTGCTCGCCGCCTTATTGTTTGTTTCCTGCTCGATACAAAGCGCGGAGGACTATTATGCCTCCTCCTCGGAAATCAGCGGCGGCGATTTCGCCTATATATCCATAGACTGCAAAACTATACTCGATAACTACGTCAAGCTGGACAGCGCATTGAAGAACGAAAAATATGTGCCGAAGAACGGAGTTATACTTGAAAAGACAAAATATCGGATAGGCAAAAACGACACCGCGTTTTCAATTCTGCAAAAGGCGGTCAAGGATAAGCGCATACAGCTTGAGTTTCAGGGAGCGGAGCAAAATTCGCTCGGCTCGGTATATGTTCAGGGGATAAACTATCTTTACGAGAGATCGTGCGGAGAGCTTAGCGGCTGGTTTTACAGCGTGAACGGAGAATTCGGCACGGTATCCGCGGCGAACTTTAAAATACAGGACGGAGATTATGTCAAGTGGCAGTACACCTGCGACCTCGGCTATGATCTCGGAGCCGATATTCTGGGCTGAGAGAAAAGCAAAAAAACAATTCAAGGAGCGCAAGGGGGAGTGAAAAATGCAAAGGTTTTCCGCGTTTCACCCTCTTGCGTCATTTTTATATTTTGCGGCGGTAATAGCAATCTCCATGTTCAGCAGAAATATAATAATCGCCGCGCTGTCCGTAGCGGGAGCGTTTTTGTTTGCGCTTACGCTGAAGTCCGCTTCGGGTATGTGGATATATACTGCCGTATTTATACTGACAGCCTTGACAAATCCGCTTTTCAGCCACAACGGAGTAACCGTTTTGTTTTTTTTAAACGGTAACCGCGTGACGCTGGAGTCGATAATATACGGCGTATATCTCGGACTGATGATAATGTCCGTGCTGATTTGGTTTTCCTGCTATAATTTAGTGATAACATCAGACAAATTTCTGTGTCTGTTCGGCGGAATAATGCCAAAGGCGGCGCTTGTTATTTCAATGGCGCTCAGGCTCGTGCCGGAGCTTATAAAGGACGGCGGGGAAATGCTTGCGATACAGTCCTCGCTTTCGCCGGATAGAAAAGGATTGATGATAAGGCTGAGGCGCTATATGTCCGTTTTTTCCTGCCTTATAACGCGAACGCTCGAGGGCGCGGTGGAGCGCTCGGATTCGATGCGCGCGCGCGGCTACGGTGCGGGCAGACGGACGTCGTATTCGCGCTTCCGGTTTAACCTATCCGACGCCGCATTGCTGATTTTGACCGTTATATGGCTTGCGTATATGATATTCTTCGGCGGCGTTATGGACTACAATTATTATCCGGAAATGGACGCGATTGAATTCAGCGTGTCATATATTTTAACCGCGCTGTTCTTTATTCTGCCGAGCGCGGTCAACGTCTGGGGTGAGCTGAGATGGAAATACTGGGTATCGAAAATTTAAAATTCAAATATCCGAATGAGGAAAAATACGCCCTCGACGGTGTGGAGCTTACTGTCGACGAGGGCGAGGTTCTGCTTCTCTGCGGCAGCAGCGGCAGCGGCAAGACAACGCTCTTGCGGTTGATAAAGACAGAGCTTTCGCCGCACGGTACGGCAGAGGGCGTTATAAGGCTCTTTGGCGGCGAAAAGGAAAAAGCCGACCCGCGCGACGTCGGCTTTGTAATGCAGAACCCGCAAAATCAGATAGTCACCGATAAGGTATGGCACGAGCTCGCCTTCGGTCTTGAAAATATTGGCATGGACAAAAGAACAATAAGACTGAGAACCGGAGAAATGGCGAGCTTTCTCGGAATTTCCTCGTGGTTTGAAAAAAACACAAGCGAGCTTTCGGGTGGGCAGACGCAGATTTTGAATCTCGCGTCCGTAATGGCGATGCAGCCCAAGCTCCTCCTGCTGGACGAGCCTATATCGCAGCTCGATCCGATAGCCGCCAGAGAGTTTTTAAACGCCGTGACGCGCCTTAACAGAGAGATGGGAACGACGGTGATAATGACCGAGCACAGGCTTGAGGACGCGTTTACGCTCGCCGACAGGGTGGCGGTGATGGACGGCGGGAGGATAAAACTTTGCGGAACGCCAGAAAGAGTTGTTTCGGAGATAGTCCGCGATAATTCATCCGCGCTGTTCAGCTCGCTCCCAGCCGCCGCGAGAATTTTCTCCATGACGGGCGGTGCGGGAAAATGTCCGCTCACGGTCAGAGAGGGGAGAGCGTACCTCAAGGAAAGGCTCGCTCCGCGCATAAAAGCCGAAGAACTCGACAGGGAAGATAAAGAACCGAGCGGAGAGCGGATAATAAGGCTGAAAAATATCCGCTTCCGATACAAAAAGGACGGGGACGATATAATAAAGGATTTGAGCCTCGATGTGTATTCGGGGGAAAACCTGTGCATACTCGGAGCGAACGGAGCGGGGAAAAGCACGCTTTTAAAGCTTGTTTGCTCTCAAATCAGACCGTATATGGGCGCGGTAAAAATAAATAAGGGGCTGCGCTTTGCGCTTTTGCCGCAAAGGGCGGAAATGGTATTCTTGAAGGACAGGCTCGCCGACGATTTGGAGCTGCACTGCCGAGAATGCGGACTTGATGAAAAAGAGGGCGGCGCAAGAATAGAGGAGCTGAGCGCGCGCTTTGGCATAACGGAGCTTTTGAACAGGCACCCGTATGATTTGAGCGGGGGAGAAACGCAGAGGGCGGCGCTAGCAAAGCTGATGATAAGAAATCCCGACGTGATGCTGCTTGACGAGCCGACCAAGGGGATAGACCCGGCGGGCAAGGAGGAGCTTGCGCGGCTTGTGAGGGATATGTGCGGCTTTGGAGTAACGGTAATAACAGTGACCCATGACATTGAATATGCGGCGAGCCACTCCGAGCGGTGCGCTCTGCTGTTTAACGGAGAGATAATATCCTCAGGCACGCCGCGTGAATTTTTCTGCGGAAACAGCTTTTATACAACGGCGGCAAACAGAATATCCCGCGACGTGATAGGCTCCGCCATAACCTGTGAGGACGTTGCCCGTCTTTTCACATATCGGGAGGAAGAGCAATAAAATATGTAATGAAGATTAGAATTGTATTACAATTACCAGAGGGTCTTCCAGAAGGAAATCCAGACTTAAAATAAAAACTAAAAAGATAATTTCGCTGATACTGCTCTGCGCGGTCGTCCCCGCCGTCGTCATAATATTTTATTCGGCGTTTCAAAACGAAAGATACGATCTTGCGGCGGTTATAGTCGCTCTGCTTTCAACGGCGGCGTTCGTGCTGAGCTTTGAAAAGGGCAGTCAAAACGTCAAGCTGATAGCGGTGATAGCCGTTATGACAGCCCTGTCGGTAGCCGGTCGCTTTATATTTTCGCCGATACCGTTTTTTAAGCCGGTCACGGCTGTCGTGATAATAACGGCGCTGTATTTCGGCGGCGAGGCGGGGTATATAACCGGAGCGTTCAGCGCCCTGCTCTCAAACTTTTATTTCGGTCAGGGGCCGTGGACGCCGTTTCAGATGATGGTTTGGGGACTTATAGGACTGCTTACGGGATTGCTAGCGCGGTACATAATAAAAAACGCCCTCACACTCGCTGTGTGGGGCGCGTTATCAGGGGCGTTATTCTCGGCTATGATGGATATTTGGACGACGCTCTGGGTCGAGAACGGCTTTAATATAGGCAGATATTTTGCAAATATAGCTGTCTCTGCTCCGATAACGGCGGTGTACGCCGTGTCGAATATTATATTTCTGCTCCTGCTTGCAAAGCCGATAGGGAAAAAGCTCGAACGATTGAAAACGAAATATGGAATAAAATAGGCGATGAATTATAATTTGTTAAATTACTATAAATTACAAAGTATTTATTGTGAAAAAGCTATAAAAATATTGTGAAAACATACAAAAGAAAATTAACAATATTATTATTGCGACGAAAAAAATTAATACAATATGTAATATTTTACCGCGTTTCAAGCAAAAACCGCTCTATTTAGTTGCATTGCTATATTAGACGCACTAATGACGTACTATGTAAAATTTTGTTGCTTTTTTTCGAAAAATGAACTTGTTTTTTTTCTTTATTGGTATTATAATTGTATTTAAGCCGTGCGGATAGGACGGATAAATAATTCGGAGTGATTCAAATGAGATTGCGCAAGCAAGAACTTGGAACAAGGAATTTAATCGGAGCGAGAGTAGAAACGGCGAGAAAAAAGAAGGGTATGAAACAAAAGGAGCTATTGGCGCAGCTTCAGGTAAACGGTGTCGATATGAATGCTTCGGGGCTTTCCAAGCTCGAGGGGCAGATAAGATATGTGACTGACGTTGAGCTTGTGGCGCTCGCGGATATTCTTGAGGTATCGGTCGATTATCTTCTTGGCAGATCGCAATAACCAATTTTTAGACCAATTTTACAGGCGCTTGCAGCGGATTTCCCGCTGCTTTTTTTTGCGTTTTTTCATAAAAACGGCTTACAGCTTTTTTGTAAAGCATATTATCCTGTTTGCCTCCTCAAAGCCGACGCTCAGATGAAAGCGCAGACTGCCCGCGTTTGACAGCTCACAGTCGCTCGCAAATTCAGAGCAGCCCTTTTCGCGCGCCCATTTCTCGCAGCTTTTGAGCAGCCTTGCCGCATATCCTCTGCCGCGCAAGCTCTCATCAACGAATATACCCTCCAAATATCCCACGGGGGAGGTGTGAGTGCCTTCGACGTAATCGTGCCTTAGAGAGCATTGTGCAAAGCCGTTGACGCGGTTATTATCCTCAGCCACAAATATGGCGGAGCCGTCGCTTGCAAGCGAGGAGGCAAATTGCTCCGCAAGCTCGTCTGTCGAGTGGCTGTTCCACATAATATGCGCAAGATGCGCGACCTTATGTATGTCCTCATTTTGCATTTCCCGAATCTTCATTATATCTCACCAAAATAAAAATTATTTTATCTTATTTTATCGCGACGCACTGCCTGCTTCTCTCCTCAAACGTGGCTTCAAACATCTCCTTGTCATATTCGAGCCTTCCCTGTATCGGGTCGGCTATTATGACTGTATCCTCGGTGTAGCCGATAAGCACGCCGCAGTGGTCCTCGTTGCCCCAATCCACATATGTGCCGTTTTCGGTGCTCCAGCCCTGCAAATCGCCGCGTCCGTTCATGAATATAGTTATCCATACCACAACGGGTATATCACTGTCAATCAGCTTGTAAAGCTCGTTTGGAGATGCGCCGGTCATATCCTCCGCCTTTAGCTTGCTCTTTTTATCCTTTAAAAAAGCGTTTGCGGCAGTCGTTATAGCTCCCGCGCCGCACACGGTTCCCTGATCTGTCGTCGGATCTCCGAAAAAATAATTGTATAAATCCGGCCCGATAAAATTCCCGTAATAGTCGTAGTAAAATCCGCCGTACACCGTTGGCAGATAATTAAGCGCCATTTCGACCTTGTCGGCGTTCAGCTTGTAATAGTTGAGCGCCATTGTGAGAGAGGTGATTTCGCAGCCCGTCGGAAGCTCCGGCTCCTGAAGT
Organism: uncultured Clostridia bacterium; assembly: GCA_947588875.1. Taxonomy (GTDB): domain Bacteria; phylum Bacillota; class Clostridia; order Oscillospirales; family Acutalibacteraceae; genus UBA7067. The sequence goes on along the minus strand of CANPZK010000102.1, from coordinate 661 downwards.
ATAATTTCAAAATCGGACAGAGAGTGACCCTTCGGCTTGCTCTGCTCCGTTGATGATGAAGCGTCCTTTTTTTCACTCTTGTCCGCTTTGGCGGCGGAGGAATTGCCGTCCTTATCGGATAACGACGGGGATTGGGATTGGGCCTTTACTGCGTCGCTGCTTCCGCAGCCGAATGAGGTCAGCGTCAAAAGCGCGAGGGCGAGGCATAAAAATATTTTTTTCATAAAAATCCTTTCGCGGCGTAAAGCCGAAAACAAATTACAGATGTGTTAAATTCGATTATAAAAAAAGCTTGACAAACCGACAGTCTATCAAGCTTTTGGTGGAGATAAGCGGGATCGAACCGCTGACCTCTTGAATGCCATTCAAGCGCTCTCCCAGCTGAGCTATACCCCCATATTATTAAATTGCCGCAAATACTCCCGGTAAAGGGGAGAGATTAAAAAGCGCCGAACCGTAAGGTTGAGTGCTTTGTGGAGCGGATGACGAGGCTCGAACTCGCTACCTCCACCTTGGCAAGGTGGCGCTCTACCAGATGAGCTACATCCGCAGATGTGCGGCATAAAGCCGCGAGAAAAAACAAATGGCGACCCGGAACGGGTTCGAACCGTCGACCTCTAGCGTGACAGGCTAGCGTTCTAACCAACTGAACTACCGGGCC
>CANPZK010000101.1 GCA_947588875.1 uncultured Clostridia bacterium | reverse complement strand
TTCAGCTCAGATATTCTTATTCCCGTACACGCCAGCGTTTCTATTATCAGGCACAGGCGCGGTTTACTTGCGGCGCTTGATTTGAGCTTTAAATATTCGCTCCTGCTCAAATTTCTCTCCTCCGCCCTGTACGGGCTTTTCTGCACCCTGATATTCGCGACCGTGCAGTCCTGCCGTCCTATGAATTTCAGCAGACTGTTTATCGAGGCGAGCATTGAGTTTATGCTTGCGTTGCCGTAGCCGTCGGATACGAGCTTTGACTTGTACTCTATGAGCAAGTCCTTACTCAGCCCCCGTTTTCCCGCAAAGCGGACAAAGGCCCGCGCGTCGCGGGTATATTTTTCTATTGTGTACGCGCTTTTTTCCTCCCTGCGCAGGCTCTCGCGAAATTCCGATATTACCTCCGCGTTTATATTTCTGTTTTGCATAAGTATAATCCTCCAGTTTTTGTTTTCTTTGTAAGAGTCTTACACTTTTATTTTACTTCCTTTTTTGCCTGAGTTGTATGTGAATTTTTTCGACAAGAAGCGCGTGAATACATAGGCTCTCTAAATTAATATTTTCTCGTTTCTCGCGTCAAAATCGGGACTTTATTTCAATCATATTTCCTTCATGGGCTGTCGAGCCTTTTTAATTTTCCCTACAAAACTGTATCTTGAATAATTTTCAAATATAGTATAAACTAATAAAAAAGCATACGAGGTGTGAACTGCTTGGAATACAAGGATTTACAAGAGGAATACAAAAAGCTTTGCGAGGAAATCAATTACCATAACGACAGATACTACAATAAGGATAACCCCGAGATCAGCGACTACGAATATGACATGCTTCTGCGCCGCCTTGAGAACATGGAGGCTGAGCACCCGGAGCTGAAAAGCGACAGCTCGCCGACGTCAAACGTAGGCGGGCGAGCGTCCGAAAAGTTTTCTCCTGTCGAACACTCGGTACCTATGCAGAGTCTGCACGACTCATTTTCTCACGAGGAGCTTTACGATTTTGACAGGCGTGTGCGCGAGGTCGTAGAGAATCCAATCTATGTCGTGGAGCCGAAATTCGACGGTCTTTCGGTATCCGTGGAATATGAAAACGGCGTTTTGGTAAGAGGCTCCACGAGGGGCGACGGCGCGGTCGGAGAGGATATTACAGATAATCTGCTCACCATAAAATCTCTCCCTCATCGGCTAAATACTCCGATTCCGCTTCTTGAGGTCAGGGGCGAGGTGTATATGTCCAACGAGAGCTTTCTGCGCCTTTTGACACGTCAGGAGGAAAACGAGGAAAAGCCTTTTAAAAACCCGAGGAATGCGGCGGCAGGCTCCCTGCGTCAAAAGGACAGCAAGATCACCGCGCAGCGCGAGCTCGATATATTTATATTTAATATCCAACGCATAAACGGCGAGGAGATAACCTCGCACAAGCAGTCGCTCGATTATATAAAGGAGCTGGGACTTCCCTCTCCTCCGTTTTACAACTGCTTTGACAATATGTCGGACGCGATAGACGAGGTTGAGCGCATAGGCGCCATGCGCGGCAGTCTGCCGTATCAAATCGACGGCGCCGTTATCAAGCTTAACGACTACGAGGGGCGCGAGTTATTAGGCTCGACGGCAAAATTCCCGAGATGGGCTGAGGCATATAAGTTCCCCCCTGAGGAAAAGGAAACAAAGCTCATCGACATTGAGATAAACGTCGGCAGAACCGGCGCGCTGACTCCCACCGGAGTATTTGAGCCGATACTTCTCGCCGGCACCACCGTAAGCCGCGCCGTACTCCACAACGAGGACTTTATAAAGGAAAAGGATATTAGGATCGGCGACACGGTAATACTCAGAAAGGCGGGAGAGATAATTCCCGAGGTAGTGGCGTTAAAGGAGCACGGAGAGAACACCGTTCCGTTTGAAATGCCAAAGCTCTGTCCGTCGTGCGGAAGTCCGGTAATTCGGGAAAACGGCGAAGCCGCCGTTCGCTGCAACAACACCGATTGTCCCGCTCAGCTTATGCGGCATTTAATACATTTTGTTTCGCGCGACGCTATGGACATCGACGGACTGGGGCCCGCCGTACTGGAAAGGCTTGTTGAAACCGAGCTGGTACATTCTCCCGCCGATTTATACCGGCTCGACTACGAAAAAATTTCGAGCTTCGACGGCATGGGCGAGCTTTCAGCCGCAAACCTGAAAAAATCCATCGACAAATCAAAGGACAACGAGCTTTATCGCCTCATATTCGCGCTCGGTATCCGTCACATAGGCGAAAAGGCGGCAAAGCTCTTATGCGCGCATTTTAAGACCATCGAGGCTATAATGGACGCGGGCGCGGAAGAAATATCGCAGATAGACGGTTTTGGACGAATCATGGCGGAGAGCGTCTGCGCCTACTTCTCTCTGCCCGACACACGGGAGCTGATACAGCATCTTCGCGAGCTTGGAGTTGAAATGCCCCCTGCCGAATCCGGCGTGAGCGAAAACAAATTCGGCGGAAAAACCTTTGTGCTAACCGGAACCCTGCCGACTATGAAGCGCAGCGAAGCTACAAAGCTTATAGAAAGCCTCGGCGGAAAAACATCGTCCTCGGTTTCAAAAAAGACAGATTACGTTTTAGCCGGCGAGGACGCCGGAAGCAAGCTCACAAAAGCGCAGAGCCTTGGGATAACGATTCTCAGTGAGGGAGAATTTTTGAGCATGGCGGGCAAATGATTGCGCGGATTTTCACTTTACCCCTCCCCCCTCTTAATTTTACTCTTTCACTGATTCGATTTTAAAATTCTTATAATATATACAATTATAAAGCTATACAACCCATATATTAAATTTAGTGAAGCATCTATAATACGCATCATTTACAAATATTGTTGCAAATTAAAGCCTTGATATGATACAATGATTGTATCATTTCAAGGTTTTTCTTTTTTAGCAAATCCCGACAAGCCCGCTTGATTGGGACTGCGAAAAAATTAAACCGTGTGCTGCGGAGCTTTGCTCTTCAGGGTTTCAGCTCTCGCTGAAAGTCCGCAGCGGCTCCGACAACGCGTGGAACATCTGCGATATTGGGTTTATGAAAGGAGCTTAAATAATGTCTGTAAAACGAAAGGATAGAAATGGAAGAATATTAAAAACGGGAGAAAGCCGAAGAAAGGATCACATTTACCAATACAGATATATCGACGCCGACGGGAAAAGAGCGACGGTTTATTCATCGAGCTTAAAGGAACTGCGCGAAAGAAAGAGGGAAATACAGACAGAATTGAGCGAAAGGCGCAGCGGCTCTCGGGAGGATTTTACGGTGCTGAGCTTAGTCGAGAAATACGTCAGTCTGAAGCAGGGGGTAAAATACAACACGAGATCCGGATATAACACCGTGATAAGCCTGTTGAAAAACGAGGAATTCGGAGCGAGAAAAATAAACGAGCTTAAGGTATCCGACGCTAAAACATGGGTGATAAAAATATTCAACAACGGATATATGTATTCCTCGATAAAAACTATGCTCGGCACGATAAAGCCGGCGTTTTCAATGGCGTGCGAGGAAGACATTATAGCCAAAAACCCATTTAATTTTAAGCTCTCGGACGTTATCCCCAACGAATCTGAAAAGCGCACTGCCCTGACAAAGGAGCAGCAGGAAGCGTTAAAGGAGTTTATTCAAAACGATAAGGTATATAAAAAATATTACGATATATTCGTCATTCTTTTGGAAACAGGACTGCGCATAAGCGAGTTTTGCGGATTGACAAAATCGGATCTGGACTTTTCCGAGCGAAAAATAAAGGTTGACCATCAGCTTTTAATGCGCGGCAACGGCGAATTATACGCCGCGCCGACAAAGAGCAAAAGCGGTATTCGCTTTATTCCGATGACCGACAATGTTTACAACAGCTTGCAGAGGATTCTCGATAACCGCGCCGCGCCAAAGACGGAAAAGCTGATAGACGGCTACGGCGGCTTTGTGTTCGTCACAAAAAACGGCAGCCCTTATGTTTCTCTGCATATTGATCGCGCGTTTCGCCACATTATGAAAAAATATATGCTGACTCACCCCGATTCTTCAATGCCCCATGTGACTCCTCATGTACTGCGTCACACGTTCTGCACGAATATGGCAAACGGCGGTATGGACGTGAAGTCGCTGCAATATATCATGGGACATTCCGATATATCGGTCACGCTGAATGTTTATACCCACGCGAACTACGAAAGAGCCGCCGAGCAAATGGCGAAAATATCGAGCCTTTCGGAGGCGGCTTCTTCCGAGGAGCAGAAAAAAATGGTATAATTTTTAAATATAGAGCTTTGACAGCTTGCGGCGCGTATAACGCCGTCCAATTAACACGGAAAGGATATGATTTTATGAATTCAAAGCTTCGGGACGAACAAACGGATTTTCTTTTCAAGGTGATTCTTTCTCTTAAAAGCATAGACGAGTGTTACAGCTTTTTTGAGGATCTCTGCACATTTCAGGAGCTAAAAGCCATTTCTCAGCGGCTCGTCGTCGCAAAAATGCTCAGCGAAAAGTGCGTTTACAGCGAGATAGTAAAGAAAACCGGCGCGTCAACGGCAACCATAAGCCGCGTGAACCGCTCGCTTATATACGGCAGCGACGGCTACGCGCTCGCGTTTAAAAATCTTGAGGACATGGAAAAGTCGTCCGAGAACAGCGGGGACGGCGATTAATGGGCTCGCAGTACACGGTTTTTGCGGATTACTACGACAGCCTTATGTCGAACGCTGATTACACCGCCCGCGCCGACTACCTTGAAAAAATATTCGCGCGTTACGGTCACGAGCCGGGACTTACGCTCGACCTCGCCTGCGGCACAGGCACTATTACCATTGAGCTTAAAAAAAGAGGCTTGGACATATACGGAGCCGACGCGAGCGCGGAAATGCTTATGCTCGCCCAGCAAAAGGCATACGACGAGGGGCTGAATATACTCTTTCTCCGCCAGAAAATGCAGGAGCTTGACCTTTTCGGCACGATAGACACCTGCGTATGCACGCTCGACAGTCTGAATCATATAATAAACAAAAAGGAGCTGCAAAGAGCCTTTGACAGGGTATCTCTCTTTATGAACAGGGGCGGTCTTTTTGTTTTCGACGTAAACACGGTTTACAAGCACAGGGAGATCCTTGCCGATAACGTATTCGTATATGACAAAAGGGATGTATTCTGCGTTTGGCAAAACAAAGCGCTTGAGGACAACATAACGCGGATAGAGCTTGACTTTTTTGAAAAGAGCGGCAGCCTTTACCGCAGAAGCGGCGAGCGCTTTTGCGAGCGCGCCTATACCGACAGAGAGCTTGAAGAAATAATACGGAACGCCGGATTTGAGATACTTGATATTTTCGGTGAGCTGAGCTTTGAGCCGCCGAGAGCGGATTCGCAGAGAAACGTCTATGCCGTTAAAAAAATTTAGAGGTATAAATTCATGGATAAAATAATAAGATGTATTACTACCGACGGCGCGATAATGGCGTCGGTCATTGATTCTGCCGACATCGTATATACCGCCGCAAAGGTACACAACACCTCCCCCTCCGCTACGGCTGCGCTCGGCAGGCTTTTAAGCGCGGCTTCGATGATGGGCGCGCAGCTAAAGCAGCGGGGCGCTGTGCTGACCGTAAGGATAAAGGGCGACGGTCCGGCGGGAACGCTCGTCGCCGTAGCCGACAGCAGGGGCAATGTCAGGGGCTATATTGAAAATCCCGACTGCGCGACCGAATACTACCGTCAGGGTAAAATAAACGTATCGGCGGCAGTCGGAAAAAGCGGCTTCGTTGACGTTATGCGCGATTACGGCTCGGGCGAGCCATATATGAGCCGAGCCGAGCTTGCGACCGGTGAAATAGCCGAGGATATAACGGCATATTACGCTCAAAGCGAACAGATACCGACCGCGTGCGGACTCGGCGTGCTTGTTGACCGCGAGGGCGGAGAGGTATTGCTCGCCGGAGGATTTTTGATACAGCTTTTGCCCGGCGCGGACGACGCCGCCTGCTCAAAGCTTGAGAAAAACATTTCGGAGCTTGAGCCTGTGACAACTATGCTCGCCAAGGGAATGAGCGTTGAGGAGATTGCCAAAACGGCGCTTGCGGGGTTTGACGTTGAAATCGTCGACGAATTTCCCGTACACCTTGTTTGCAATTGCAGCAGGGAGCGAATTATAAACTCAATAGCCTCCCTGCGCGACGAGGAGATAACGGCGATGATTGAGGAGGACGGCGGAGCCGAGGTGAGCTGTAATTTCTGCAATAAAAAATATCTTTTCTCGGCGGACGACCTGCGCAATATAATAATGCTGAAGCATGGCAGTGAAAAAATCTGAAAAATTCAAAAAAAGTGTTGACTTTTTCCTCCTGTTGTAGTATTATAATAACCGTCGCTGATGAACCCCCGCTTTTAAGCGGTAAAGTAAATCGGCTGCAAAAATGGATTTGGGAGCATAGCTCAGCTGGGAGAGCATCTGCCTTACAAGCAGAGGGTCATAGGTTCGAGCCCTATTGTTCCCACCATCTTTGGCCCGGTAGTTCAGTTGGTTAGAACGCTAGCCTGTCACGCTAGAGGTCGACGGTTCGAACCCGTTCCGGGTCGCCAAATTTGCCTTTGTAGCTCAGTCGGTAGAGCAGAGGACTGAAAATCCTCGTGTCGATGGTTCGATTCCGTCCGAAGGCACCATATGCGGATGTAGCTCATCTGGTAGAGCGCCACCTTGCCAAGGTGGAGGTAGCGAGTTCGAGCCTCGTCATCCGCT
>CANPZK010000100.1 GCA_947588875.1 uncultured Clostridia bacterium | reverse complement strand
CCGCCGTGCCGCTCATATACGCGCTAAAGCAGGCGGTGAATATTCCGGTGGTCGCCGATATTCACTTTGATTACAGGATAGCGATAGAGTGCGTCGAGGCGGGCGTTGACAAAATAAGGATAAACCCCGGCAACATAGGCTCGGAAAGCAGGGTCAAGGCGGTGGTGAACGCCTGCCGGACAAAGAACATACCTATAAGGATAGGCGTGAATTCGGGCAGCCTTGAAAAGCACATACTCGCAAAGCACGGCGCGCCGACAGCCGAGGCGCTGTGCGAAAGCGCGCTGTACCACGCCTCGCTGCTTGAAAAATTTGATTTTACGGACATAGTCCTCTCGATGAAATCTTCAAGCGTAAAGACTATGATAGACGCTTATGAGCTGGCGGCGCAAAGGTGCGACTACCCGCTGCACCTCGGAGTCACCGAGGCGGGCACGGAGAGAATGGGGCTTATAAAATCCTCGGCAGGCATAGGCTCGCTGCTGCTGCACGGCATAGGCGATACGATAAGAATATCGCTCACGGCTGACCCGATAAAGGAGATATACGCGGCGAAGGACCTTTTAAAGGCGATAGGTCTGCGCGGCGAGGGCGTTACCTTTGTGTCCTGCCCGACCTGCGGCAGAACCAAGATAGACTTAATATCGCTTGCGAACGAGGCGGAGGAAAGGCTGCGCGACTGTAAAAAGAACATAAAGGTAGCCATAATGGGCTGCGTTGTGAACGGCCCCGGCGAGGCGCGCGAGGCGGATATAGGCATAGCGGGCGGCAAGGGCGAAGGGCTGATATTCAAAAAGGGCGAGATAATAAAAAAGGTGCCAGAGAACAGGCTCATAAGCGAGCTTTTAAAGGAAATCGAAAAGATGTAGCGCAAGGGCGCAAAACAAGAGTAAAGGAATAAATCGCGAGGTAGAACCAAATTGATGACTATAAAGGAGCTGCTCGCCGGCTATGACGGGGAAATTTCCCCCGAGCTTGCGGGCGGCGAGATAGAAACGGCGAAGATAAATTCGGCGAAAAGAATAATGGAGGCGAAGGTGCGCTTCAATAAGCCCGTTGCAAGGCAGTCCCTTTTTGAGCTGGAAAACGCCATAAAGCAGCTCCCGCTTGATTTGAGCGGAGCGTACATAAGTCCGGTTTTCCCAAAGGGCAGCTTTACTCCGGAGTATTATCCGGAGCTTGTAAAGGAGCTGAAAAGGCGCAACACGAGCTTAAACGGCTCGCTGAACGACTCGATTGTGCGCATAGACTCCGAAAACGAGCTGACGGTCGAGCTGAAGCACGGCGGGGCGGCGATTTTAAAGGCAAAGGGCTTTGACAGAAATCTCCGTCAGATAATTTTGGACGAGTTCGGTCAGAGCTTTTCGGTGAGCTTTGACGGAATCCTGACGATAGAGGCGGACAGCGAGCAGTATATCCAAAATCAGAATATCATCGAGGAGAAAAACAGGCGGGAAGAGCTGCTCGCGTTTGACGAGCGCGAGGAGGAGCTGAAGGAGTCCGCGCGGGGCAAAAAGGAGAGAGAGACGGTAAAGACCGTTGAGATACGCAGCGGCGAATATTACTATCCCGCGGTGATCTCCGGCAGCGCAAAGCCGCTTTACGGCAACACGTTCAGCGCGAAAAATCTGACCCCAATCTCGGAGCTGGCGTCGGATTCCGGCAGGGTCGTCATCTGGGGCGACGTATTTGAAACCGACTGCCGCACGACAAGGGACGGCAGAAAAAACATAATATCCATAAAAATAACCGACTACACCGGCTCTATGATAGTAAAGGTGTTCGACGATATAAAGGCGGCAAAACCGGCGGCGGACATAAAAAAGGGAATGACGATAGTCTGCCGCGGCGAGATAGAGTACGACAGATATTTAAATGAGATAGTTTTAAGGACAAGCTCGATAGGCACGATAAAAAAGGTTCAGGTTGTCGACAACGCGCCGGAAAAGCGCGTGGAGCTGCATCTTCACACAAAGATGTCGTCTATGGACGGCGTTTCTGACGCGTCCTCGCTTATTAGACAGGCGCACGCGTGGGGGCATTCGGCGATAGCCGTGACCGACCACGGCGTGGCGCAGGCATTTCCCGAGGCCATGGACACGGTGGAGAGCCTTGTCAGCCGCGACGACGAGGAAAAGCCCGACGCGTTCAAGGTTATATACGGCACCGAGGCATACTTTGTAAACGATATGATAGCCGCGGTAGTCGGCACGGCTGACCAGAGCCTAAAGGAGGGGACTTTCGTCTGCTTCGACCTCGAAACGACGGGGCTTTCCGCCGCAAAGGAGGCAATAACCGAGATAGGCGCGGTCAAGCTGCGCGGGGGACAGGTGGTGGATACGTTCTCCACCTTCGTAAACCCAAGGCGGCCCATACCGGCGAAGATAACCGAGCTTACGGGTATAACGGACGCCATGGTGAAGAACGCGCCGGAGGAGGAGCAGGCGCTAAGGGATTTTTACGAATTTTGCGGGAGCGACAGCATACTCGTCGCGCACAACGCGCCGTTCGACACCTCGTTTGTGAGGGCGGCGGCTGAGCGCTGCAATATGGAGTACAGCTTCACCTCGATAGACACGGTCGCGATATGCAGAGCCGTTTTAAAGGATATAAAAAACTGCAAGCTCGACACGGTCGCAAAATATTTAAGGCTCGGCTCGTTTAATCATCACAGAGCCTGCGACGACGCGGAGATGCTCTCAAAAATATTTATCTGCCTTGCCGACAGGCTGTACGACGATTACGGCATAGCCTCGGTTTCGCAGATAAACACGAATATAGCGGGAGCCGACACGAAAAAGCTCTCGACGTACCACCAGATAATTCTTGTAAAAAATAATACAGGGCTTAAAAATTTATACAAGCTCATATCAATGTCGCATTTGAAATACTTTTATAAAAAGCCGAGAATACCGAAATCGGAGCTTGTGAAGCACCGCGAGGGGCTGATAATCGGCAGCGCCTGCGAGGCGGGCGAGCTGTTCAGGGCGATAGTCGAGGGCAAGCCGTGGGACGAGCTTTTAAAGATAGCCGCCTTTTACGATTACCTCGAAATACAGCCCATCGGCAACAATATGTTTATGCTGCGCAGCGGCGCGGTTTCCGACGTAAAGGAGCTTGAGGAGTACAACAAAACCGTTGTAAAGCTCGGCAAAAGGCTTAACATTCCGGTCGTCGCTACCTGCGACGTTCACTTTCAAAGCCCCGAGGACGGCGAATACAGAAAGGTGCTCCAGGCGGCGCAGGGCTATGCCGACGCGGAGAACCAGCCGCCGCTTTATTTCAGAACGACAGCCGAGATGCTGAAGGAGTTTGAATACCTCGGCAAGGAGAAGGCGTATGAGGTAGTCGTTACGAATACGAGAAGGATAGCTGACTCCATCGAGAGGGTAAGGCCTATCCCGAGGGGAGTTTTCCCGCCGTTCATCGAGGGAGCGGAGGAACAGCTCACGACGATAACATGGCAGAGGGCAAAGGAAAAATACGGCGACCCCCTGCCGGATATAGTAAAGGCGAGGCTCGACAGAGAGTTAGGCTCTATAACCAAGCACGGCTTCTCGGTGCTTTATATGACGGCGCAGAAGCTCGTCGCGGACAGCGAGGCGCACGGTTATCTTGTCGGCTCAAGGGGCAGCGTCGGCTCGTCGTTTGTCGCGACGATGTCCGGCATATCGGAGGTAAACCCGCTCTGCCCGCATTATATATGCCCAAACTGCAAAAACAGCGAATTTATAACCGACGGCAGCGTCGGCTCCGGCTTTGATCTGCCGCCGAAGAACTGCCCGAAATGCGGGACCCCGTACGACCGCGATGGTCACGAGATACCGTTTGAAACGTTTCTGGGCTTTGACGGCGACAAAACGCCGGATATAGATTTGAACTTCAGCGGAGAATATCAGTCGCACTCGCACCGCTACACGGAGGAGCTGTTCGGAAAGGACAATGTTTTCAAGGCGGGAACGATAGCGACGGTAGCGGAAAAGACGGCGATAGGCTATGTCAGAAAATACTGCGAGGAGAGGGGCAAGGTGCTTCACCGCGCGGAGGAGGCGAGGCTCGCCGCAGGCTGTACGGGAGTAAAAAGGACGACCGGACAGCACCCGGGCGGAATGGTAGTCGTGCCAAAGGGCAGGGAGGTGTTCGACTTCTGCCCCGTTCAGCATCCGGCAAACGATATGAAGTCCGACAATATAACGACCCACTTTGACTTCCACTCGATACACGACACGATATGCAAGCTCGACGAGCTGGGACACGATGTTCCGACCATATACCACTACCTTGAAAAATTCACAAACATATCGGTTATGAACGTGTCGATGAGCGACCCCGAGGTCATGTCGCTGTTCACCTCGACAAAGGCGCTCGGAATCGAGCCGGAGGATATAGACTCTAAGACCGGCACATTCTCGCTGCCCGAGGTCGGCACGGACTTTGTCCGCAATATGCTTGTCGAGGCTCAGCCGAAAACATTCTCGGATTTGCTGCAAATATCGGGACTGTCGCACGGCACGGACGTGTGGATAGGCAACGCCGCAGATTTGATACACAGCGGTCAATGCACGATATCCGAGGTTATCGGTACGCGCGACTCGATAATGACGTATCTCCTTCACAAGGGGCTTGAGCCGAAAATGGCGTTCAAGATAATGGAGATAGTCCGCAAGGGCAAGGCGACAAAGCTTTTGACCGAGGAGCACTTCAAGGCGATGAAGGAGCACGGGGTGCCGCAGTGGTACATAGACTCGTGCATGAAGATAAAGTATATGTTCCCGAAGGCGCACGCGGCGGCGTATATGATAGCGACTCTGCGCCTCGGCTGGTACAAGGTACACAGACCGACGGAATACTACGCGGCTTATTTCTCGGTGCGTGGGGAAAATTTTGACGGCGCGACGGTTTTAAAGGGAATAAACGCCGTGCGCGATAAAATGAAAAACATCAAGGCAAAGGGCTACGAGGCGAGCGCCAAGGACGAGGCGGAATACGCCAATTTGCAGATAATAAACGAGATGCTCGCAAGGGGAATCGAGGTTCTGCCTGTTGACATTTACAAATCAGAGGCTAAAATGTTTGTTATAGAGGGCAGTAAAATAAGACTGCCGTTCTCGTCGCTTGCGGGAGTCGGAGAGGCTGCCGCCGACATTCTCGCGGAAAAGGGAAAGCAGGGGGAATATCTGTCGGTTGAAGATTTGCAGACGAGGACAAAAATTTCAAAGTCAGTCGTTGAAACCCTGCGCGAGGTCGGCGCGCTCGAGGGACTGCCCGAGAGCAGTCAGCTCACTTTGTTTTAATAAGGAGAGTTGCTATGCGTTCCAAAAAACTTAAACACGCGATAATTCTTATAACATATGCCGTGCTGTTGCTTTTCGTTATGATAAACTTCAGCACCGTGTGGAATATCCTTTCCTTTGTGCTTTCGGTGCTTATGCCGTTTGTGGTCGGCTTCATAGTGGCGTTTCTCGTCAATCTGCCCTACGTTTATTTTTCCGAAAAGGCGTTTGCGGGAATGGCAAAGCGGGGAAAAATCGCGAAGAAGCTGCGAAAGCCTCTCGCGCTCGTTCTGGCGTATCTGATAATATTCGGGGTCATCGGCTTTTTGATAGGCATACTTGTGCCTGAAATAGTGGACAGCGTCGATAAGCTGATAACAAACTTCTCAATTTATTTTGATAGCTTCAGAAAATGGCTCACGGAGCTTATGAATAACTGGTTCAACATTCAGCTCACGGACAACAGCGACATCTTTGTATTTGTAAACGATATATTCACCCGCCTCACCGGCAGCGAGCTGAAAAACTGGCTGTCCGCATTTTCGGGAGATTTGATGCCGTCTGTGTTCGACGTGACGAAGAACGTGACGACGAGCATAATAAACATCTGTATGGGCGTGTTCATCTCCTGCTATTTCATGGGCTGCAAGGAAAAGCTCATATACCAGTCTAAGAAGTTCATAGTCGCTTACATTCCCGAAAAGGTCGGCGGCAAGATATTCGAAATAGGCGATTTGTCAAACAGGATATTCGGAAAATTCGTTTACGGAAAAATTATCGACTCCATTATAATCGGCATACTCTGCTTTATCGGAATGTCGATATTCGGCTTTGATTACGCCGTGCTGATGAGCGTTATCGTCGCGATAACAAACCTTGTGCCCGTGTTCGGACCGATAGTCGGGGCGGTCGTGACCATATTCATTATGCTGATGATAAACCCGATAGAGGCGATATGGTTCGCGATATTCCTGCTTATTTTACAGCAGATAGACGGCAACTTCATCGGTCCGAAGATACTCGGCAATTCAATCGGCATATCCGGCTTCTGGATAATGGCGAGCGTAATCGTCGGCTCAGGTCTTTTCGGATTCTGGGGTATGCTTTTGGCTGTGCCGATATTCTCGACGATTTATGTGCTTTTGAGCCGCCATGTAAATATGAAGATAGACAGGCTCGGCAAGCGCGAGGTCATAGGCGAGCCGCCCGAGGACGACATAATAAAGCAGCAGATGCCGCGCGACCCGAGGGAAGCGCCCTACTCTGCGAGCGACGAGGGCTATGTGTTCAACAAGGAGTTTATCAAGTCGATAAAGACCAAGGTCAAGAATGTGCATCATGATGACGAAGAAGATGATGAAGAGGAATGAGATAGGGAGCTGCGCTTTTTGTCTGACAGAATGTCGAAAAAAGGTGTATTCGCCTTGATTGATTTTGCAAAGAACTCTACCTTTTTGGGGAACCCCCGGCGAGGGTTCCCCACCGAAAAACAGTCCACCGGACTGTTTT
>CANPZK010000099.1 GCA_947588875.1 uncultured Clostridia bacterium | reverse complement strand
GTTCCCGTTTGGGAGCCCCTTTTTGCGACTGTAAATATATTGAGAGTCGGGTATGCGGGCAGGCTGTCGCTTCCCGCGTTTTGACTTTGAGCTTGTATCGGGCCAGGTTCGGGGCGGCGCCCGCTCCCGCGCCCGCCTCCGCGGGCGCGGGAGCCGAAAACGCGGCGGCGGCTCCGACCTCCGCCAAAAGAGTAAAAACCCTGCCCCGCCGCGTTTTCCGCGCGGCTGCGCCGCGCCGGGCGCCGCCCCGAACCCCACTCGCCGCTCAAGCTCACCGGGGAATATCAAGCGACAGCCGATAAAGTTCAGCTTCCGAAACCTCAATTGTTAAAATTTTGTTTTCTGTTGTAAAAGTGAGGATTCTGTATTATAATCAATTTGTAAAATGATTTATAAATGTTTTAGGGTGAAATTATGAATGAATTTAACGCTGTAATAAACGAAGTAAAAAAGGTCGTAAACGGTAAGGACAACGAAATAGTCACTACCCTCTTGGCAATATTGACAAACGGCAATATCCTCATCGAGGATATACCGGGGGTGGGCAAAACGACTATGGCGCTCGCGTTTTCAAGGGCGCTGGGGCTCGAGTACGGCAGAGTGCAGTTCACGCCGGATACGCTGCCGTCGGATATAACCGGCTTTGTCATATACGATAAGGAAAGCGGAAAGATGAAGTACAGAAAGGGAGCGATATTCTGCAACCTTTTTCTCGCGGACGAGCTGAACAGAACCTCAAGCAGAACGCAGGCGGCGCTGCTCGAAGCGATGGAGGAAAGGCAGGTCACGGTCGAGGGCAGGTCGTACAAGCTCGAACGCCCCTTCTGCGTTATAGCCACGCAAAACCCTGTCGGAGCGTCCGGAACGCAGCTCTTGCCGGACTCCCAAACGGACAGATTTACAGTCAGAATATCAATGGGATACCCGGACAACAACGCCGAGTTAAAAATGCTCATGAACAGGTCATCGCGCGACCCGCTGGAAAGCGTTAAATGTATAGTGACGCGCGAAAGGCTCGTCGAGATGCAAAACGAGGCGGCGGGAGTATTTATGCACGACGAAATTGCAAAATATATAGTCGCTCTCATTTCAAAAACACGAAATATAAGCCTCATACGCAGAGGCGCAAGCCCGCGAGCGACAATTTCCCTCGCGGCTATGGCAAAGGCGTTCGCGTATGCCTCGGGCAGGGATTTTGTATCGCCCAAGGACGTGGGAGCCGTTTTCATAAGCACTATAAATCACAGAATAATTCTGAGCGCAGAGGCGGCGGCTCAAAACAAGAGCGTTGAAAATGTGCTGACAGCGGTGCTCGAGTGTATAAGGCCGCCGAGGATATAAAAAATGCTGAAGAACATTATCATATATATTATTTTGTTAGCGGCGGGATTTGCGTTCAGCGTGCTGTATTATGCGTGGTTCTCGTGGTTTCTGTTCATAGCGATAATCTGCATACCGATAGTTTCGCTGCTCATAAGCCTGCCGTTTATGCTGCAAACGGCACTGCAAGGGTTAAGCGCGATGTGCGACAACTCCATCGAGATATTCGGCTCGTTCCGCATCGGGATAAGGAGCAGAAACGGAAAAGCAATCATATGCCCCTTTTTAAAGGTAAAATTTAAGGCGGTGAACGAGTTTGCCGACACAAAAAGGAAAATAGTATTGAAGTACAGCGGGAGAATATCCCGCCCCGTCATAGTGAGCACGCCCGAGGTGGGAGTGAATTGCGGCAATATTGAAATAAGCGCGCAGTACGGCAGAGTGTACGACTTTACGGGCATATTCTTTTTGCCGGTGAGATTGAAATTTAAAGGCAGTACGCCCGTAATGCCTGTGCCGGAGCGCCCCGCGATACTTCCCGACGATAAAGCCTCAATAGTAATCGGATATAATCCGAAAAACGGCGGCTTTTCGGACTACTACGAGCTTAGGCAATACCGCGAGGGCGACAGCCTAAAGACCATACATTGGAAGCTCTCCTCAAGCCGCGACGACCTTATAGTGAGAGAGCCGAGCGAGCCTATATACAAAAGGCTTGTAATAAGGCTCGCCCTGTCTGACGAGGCGGCGGAAAACGATTTTATCCTCGCGCGGTTCGTATATGTCGCGCGGGAGCTGTTGGCGAGCCGCCGCACGTTCTACGCGTTTGAGCCGAAGGGCGGGAGCTTCGCGAAAATAGAGAGTGATAAAGAGCTTGAGAAATTCCTGCTGTCGGTGTATTCTGCTTCCGATTTTGTGACTGAGGAATCGTTTGGAGACGCGGTGGTTTATTCCATACTGCCGGAATGCGAGGAGGTGTCCGAGCAGTGAAGAACAACTCCGTCAATATTGCGGACGCCGTTTTGATAGCCCTGCTCGCCCCGTGCGCGCTGTGGTGCCTCGCCTCATCGTTTAATATAAACGTCGATTTAACGGTTCTCTTTGTCTGCTCGGGAATATTTACCGCCGTGTTTTCGGTGTTTTGCGTGACGACAACGCAGTTCCGCGTGTTTTTCGCGATTTGCTCGGCTTCGATAGCCGCTTATATATGCTTAGTCATTATTGAAATGTCGGCGCTGCTCAGCCAGCTTGAATATGCGGTAAATTCCGTTTTAAAGGAATATTCGGTTTATATCTCGGTGCCGGAGAGAATAACCCTCGGCGGCGAGGCGGCTTCGGACGCTACGCTTTTATTCGTCTTTTTGGAAATATTCCTGATATTCATATCGGCGCTGCTCGTCCTGAGAGCAAGAGCCGCTTATGCCGCAGTCTTTCTGTCTGTGATTTTTACCGTGCCGTGCTTTATACTTGTAAATACCTGTCCGGCGCTTGCGCCGCTTTTTATAGTCATAGCGTCCTCCGCGACCCTCATTACGGTTTCCTCTCTCCAGCGGCAGAGCATAAAGCGAAACGGACTTGTGTCTGCGGCGGCGTTCCTCGTGATTATCGGAATACTCGCCGGCGTTTACCTTTTCAACCCCGCCGAGAGCTTTGAGCGCGGCGAGTGGCAGGACGAGCTTTTGATAGACTTCCGCGCCCGAACCGGTATTGACGGCACGCTTAGCGGCGGCAACTTAGACCTCATACGCAGGGCGCAGAACAAGCGCGACAAGCTGAGAAGCGTTGAGGATTTGAGCTTGGCGGGAAATTTAAAGCAAACGCACGAGCTTGTAATGCAAATCTACCCGGAAAACACCGGCACTATATACCTGCGCGGCACGGCGTATGCAAATTATGAGGACAACAAATGGTCCGTGCTGACAAATAAACAGCTCGCTTCATTCCCGAGCGGGATTGATGTGTTCTCAATGACTCAGGTCGCGGGAGATGAGGACACGATTAAAATCGTCACACGGGATACCGAGGAGCTCGTATATACTCCCTATTACCTCACAAAAACGCCCGCCGGAATGATACCCCTTGCCGATATCTGCATTTTCAACGAGCTTCGCGACAGGTCGTTTTATATGCAGGAGATACCCTATGGCTACGAGTCGTTTGTGAGCTACTCGGGCGAGAACGAGTATTACTGGAGCGAGGACGAATTTGCGGGCGAATATGAATCCTCTGAAAATGAGGATTATTACGGTAGATATAATGAATTTGTCAACAATAATTATCTTCAGATCTCGGACGAGCTTGCGCAAAGGCTCCGCGAAATCGGCGGCTTTGACGATAATGACGAATATATGTCCGAGGAGCGGCTGATTGAGAAGATAATAGATTTTGTTTCCTCGAGCGCCGAGTATTCCCTCGACACGCCGCAGGTGCCGGCGGGAGAGGATATAGCGAGCTGGCTGCTCACCGAGAGCGACACGGGCTACTGCGTACACTTTGCGACCGCCGCCTGCATGATGCTCAGGGCTTACGGCATACCGGCGCGGTATGTCACGGGCTACTGCGTAGAGAGCCTTCCCGACGAGGAATACGTCACCGTGACCTCCGACAACGCCCACGCCTGGGTGGAGTGCTACTTTGAGAATTACGGCTGGGTGCCGTTCGAGCCGACCCCGATAGATTTGGACGATTATCACGCCTACGCCGACGAGATACCTGAGTCCGTTCTTGACGACGACGAGCCGACCGAGCCGCCGACTGAGGCGAGCGAGGCTACGGACGAGGAAGATAAGCCCGCTGAGGAGAATAGCGGCGGCTTTGACTTCGGGTTGATAGTTCTTATTATTATTGTTGCTGCCGTTGCCATCGCGGCTTTGGCGGCGACAGCCGCGCTCAGGGCGCTTATAATAAGGCGGCTGAGGAAAAGACGGTTTTATAGCGGCGACAGAAACGGCAGGGCGATTTATATTTACAGATATATTGCGCGCTGTGCAAAGCGGAGCGGGGATAAAATACCGGACGATATATCAGACATAGGCGCAAAGGCGAAATTCAGCCGCCATAAGGTGAGCGACGTGGAGATAAGGACTATGCTCGGGTATGCGGCGAGGCTGAGGGAGAGCCTTTACAAGGGCTGTAATATTTTCAGACGGTTATATTATTCTGTGCTGCTTGTTTTGTAGCGCGCCGAGGGTCAGGCTGCCGCGCGGTGCTCTCGACTGCTTTGAGCGGGAGCTGGGCGGTTCGGGCGGCGACCCGCAAATTTCCGCCTCCGGCGGAAATTTGCCGAAAACGCGGCGGGGGCGGGGCAGAGGCTTCGATACCGCTCAAAAGCCGCGGGCGGGCGATTCGGCTTTGCCGCCCGCACATACCCGCCGCCGCGTTTTCCGCGCGGCAGCGCCGCGCCGGTCGCCGCCCGAACCCCACCCACCGTCAAAAACGGAGCAAAATCGGCGAACGCGGCAGCCGGTGAAACCCAACAAACTATAACCCACAAAACAAAAATACAAACACAAATAAAAAACCGCCCCTGACCAAACGCGAACGCGGGTCGGGGGCGCAGCTTTTTCAACAATTAATTTTCAACAATTAAGCAATCAACAATTATTACTTCCTCACGGGAATACCCTTCCCGTCGAGATACCTTTTAAGCTCCGGAATAGGTATCTCCCCAAAATGAAAGAGCGAAGCGGCAAGCACAGCGTCGGCGCTGCCGAGCGTAAACGCGTCGTAAAAATGCTCGAGAGCCCCAGCGCCGCCAGACGCGATAACGGGTATCCCCACGCTGTCCGATACGGCGCGGGTCAGCTCAAGGTCATACCCCTGTTTCTGACCGTCGCAGTCCATGCTCGTCAGCAGTATCTCTCCGGCTCCCCGCTTTTCAGCCTCAATCGCCCACTTCACAGCGTCCATGCCGACGGGAGTCCTGCCGCCGTTGATATATACCTCCCAGCCGCCTCCGCTTCTCTTCGCGTCAATGGCGCACACCACGCACTGACTGCCGAATTTGTACGAAGCCTCGTTTAAAATATCGGGATTTTTAACGGCGGCGGAATTTACCGACACCTTGTCGGCTCCGGCTCTGAGTATGTCCGTGAAATCGTCAACGGTCCTGATGCCGCCGCCGACCGTGAACGGGATAAAAATACTGTTAGCAACCGCGCTCACCATGTCGGTCACAATGGCGCGCGAGTCGCTCGAGGCGGTTATGTCGAGGAAAACAAGCTCGTCCGCGCCCTGCCGGTCGTACTCTATCGCGGCCTCAACGGGGTCGCCCGCGTCCCTCAAATTTACAAAGCTCGTGCCCTTTACTACCCTGCCGTCCTTAACGTCAAGGCAGGGGATAATTCTTTTTGCGTACATATTTTAAAACCTCTTTGATTTATGTGTGATTAAAAGCGAGCCGCGCGAAAATCATTCCGTCATAGCGGCAAAGTTTTTCAGCATTTTAAGCCCGACCCCGCCGCTCTTTTCCGGGTGGAACTGAGTGGCAATAATGTTCCCGCGCTCCACGGCGGCGTGAATTTCAGCGCCGTACCGCGTCGTTGCGGCAACAATCGACTCGTCGCTCGCGGTAAGATAATATGAGTGGACGAAGTAGACGTAGCTCTCGTCGGGAATGTCCCTGAAAATGCCGTCCCGCTTTTTTATGCTGATAGAATTCCAGCCCATGTGCGGTATTTTAAGCCTGCCGCCGGAATTCGGTATTCTCGTAATGCTCCCCTCAAGAATGGACAAGCCGCGAGCGTCGGGGCTCTCCTCGCTTTCCGGAAAGAGAAGCTGAAGCCCAAGGCAGATGCCGAGGAACGGGTTGCCGCCTGCGGCGTAATCGCGAACAGCCTCCACAAGGCCGCTTTTATTCATGCAGTCCATAGCGTCGGCAAACGAGCCTACGCCCGGAAGAATCGCGCCGTCGCAGCCGAAAAGCTCGCTCCTGCTGTCCACTATTTTACAATCGGAGCCTATGAATTTAAGAGCCTTAAAAACGCTCTGCAAATTTCCGGCTCCGTAATCTATAATACCTATCATACTCTGTCGCCCTCCGCGCTTTACTACGCTGACATAATATCATATAAAAAGTACGGCTGTCAACGCTCGATACAATCATTTTACAACGCACCGCACTATAAAATCAAGTGAAAATCAAGTGCGGGCGGCTTTATTATTTTTGCTTGATTTTAATTCAAATTAGTATTACAATTAATATAAGTGAAGGTATGCGGGAGCTTGTCATAAGGTTGAAAGGTAGGATAAAATGGAGCATTTATTTGGAAAAATAGAAAAAATGCGCGGCAGCCTTTCCAAGGGGCAAAAGCGAATAGCCCAGTACATAGAGGAGCACTACGACAAGGCGGCGTTTATGACCGCCTCAAAGCTCGGCGAAACGGTCGGCGTGAGCGAATCCACCGTGGTGCGCTTTGCCGTCGAGATAGGCTACGACGGCTATCCCAAGCTGCAAAAGGCGATGCAGGAGCTGATAAAGGACAAGCTCACGTCTGTGCAGAGAATAGAGGTAACAAGCACGCGCTTCGGCGACGACGACATTCTCGGGAGCGTTTTAAATCAGGATATAGAGAAGATAAAGCGCACCATAGACGAAGTATCGCACGAGGATTTTAACGCGGCAGTAAAGGCGATAGTCGAGGCGAAGAACATATATATTTTCGCAGTGCGCAGCTCGTCCGCGCTCGCGAACTTTCTCGGCTACTACTTTGATTTGATATTCGGAAACGTCAGGGTGGTCAGCACGACGAGCAAAATCGAAATATACGAAAA
>CANPZK010000098.1 GCA_947588875.1 uncultured Clostridia bacterium | reverse complement strand
GGTTTGGTCACTTAACATGATACCAGAGACTGCTTTATGAGTCATCTTTTTTGGCCATTTTATTTTACAACTTACCATAATATGAAAACGCGGCTTTTTCAATATAAATATCCCCGCTCGGCGACCGTTCTTTCCGTTGACATAGCCAAAATCGGGGATATATAATATTAATCGAATATTACTTCAAATAAAAATCGTTTTCAGCGAGGTAAAAAAATGAATCTTGATACAACTCTTTATTTTATTACGGACAGCACCAATATGAACGAAGCCGAATTTTTAAACGTGGTCGAGCAGGCGTGCATGGGCGGCGCAACGATAGTTCAGCTTCGCGAAAAAAATCGCGGCGGCAGGGATTATCTTGACCTCGCCTTAAAGACAAGGGCGGTCACGGACAAATATAATATTCCCCTCGTCATAGACGACAGGGTAGACGTCGCTCTCGCCTCGGGCGCCGCAGGAGTACACGTCGGCAGGAGCGATCTGCCCGTTTACGCCGCAAGAAAGCTGATGGGAGCCGACAAAATAGTCGGAGCAACGGCAAAGACGGTTGAGCAGGCGCTTGAAGCCGAAAGGCAGGGCGCGGACTATCTTGGAGTGGGGGCGATTTATCCTACCACGACAAAGGTCGTCACCGTAATTACAAAGGTTGAAACCCTGCGCGACATATGCGGCAGCGTAAAAATAAAGGTAAACGCCATTGGCGGGCTGAACAAGGATAATCTTGGAATCCTCGGCGGAGTGCCGATAGACGGCGTATGCGCCGTAAGCGCGATAATGAGGGCCGAGAACCCCCGCCTTGCGGCGATGGAGCTTAAAGAGAGCTTTTTAAAGATGAAGGGGATATTTTCTTAATCCGTCTTTATTTTTTACCGTTTGAAATAGCGCTCGCGCTGAACACTATGCCCCTTGAACCGTCGAGCTTGACCGTAGTTCCCGTTTTCAGCAGGCTTACGGCGTTCTTCGCCCCAACTATGACGGGCATATCAAGAGCCGACGCAACTATCGCCGCGTGAGAATTAAGCCCGTCCGTTTCGGTGATAACGCCTCCCGCCTTTTTGAGCTGCGGCAGCATCTCGTTAGTCGTTCTCGCCGCTACTATTATATCGCCCGGCTTGAAGTTTTCGTTTGTGCTGTCGTCGCCGCCGAACACGCATATTCTTCCGATAACGCTCTGGTGTGTAACAGCTGTACCAGATACGAGCACGTTTCCGACAAGATGCACCTTGAGCATATTCGTCGTGCCGGATACTCCGAGCGGTATGCCCGCCGTTATTACGGCGAGATCCCCGTTCTTAACAAGGCCGTGCTGCTCCGCCACGTCAACCACATGCTCGAAAAGCTCGTCTGTATTCGTCTTTTCCTCGACCAATATCGGTATGACTCCCCACGACAGATTCATCTGCCGCAGCACCTTTTTGCTCGTTGATCCGCTGATTATCGGGCAGTTCGGACGATACTTTGAAATCATTCTCGCGGTCGTGCCGGTCTTTGAAACCGTCAGTATCGCGACCGCGCCCAGGTCGTGCGCCGTTGTGCAGGTCGCGTGAGATATGGCCGAGGTAACGTCCGGCGAGCCGTTCAGATGGTGCTTTCTGAAGCGGTCGATATAGTCTATATCGTTCTCCGTGCGCTCGGCTATCCTCGCCATTGTTTCGACCGCCTGCACCGGATATTTGCCCGCCGCCGTTTCGCCGCTGAGCATTATTGCGCTTGTTCCGTCGTATATCGCGTTTGCAACGTCGGTCGCCTCCGCTCTCGTCGGTCTCGGATTTATCATCATTGAATCGAGCATCTGCGTCGCCGTGATTACCTGCTTGCCCGCATTGTACGCCTTTGTTATCAGCTTTTTCTGCAACACGGGTATTTCCTCCATCGGTATCTCTACTCCGAGGTCGCCCCTTGCAACCATTATACCGTCGGAAACCCTGATTATATCGTCTATATTCTCTACTCCCTCGGAGTTTTCTATCTTCGCTATTATTCTTATATCGTTGCAGTTGTTTTTGTCAAGCTCCTGCCTCAGCTGGAGTATATCCTCGCTCGTGCGCGTGAAGCTCGCGGCTATAAAGTCATAATCCTGCTCCACCGCGAACGCTATATCCTTCTTGTCCTGCTCGCTTATAAACGGCAGCGACAGCCTTGTTCCCGGCACGTTTATGCCCTTGTGCGAAGCGATTTTTCCGCCGTTTAAGACCTCGCATACTATATCCGTATTTGTGGTCGCCGTGACGAGCATCTCTATCAGCCCGTCGTCAACAAGTATCCTGTCCCCTCGCTTTACGTCCTTGGGCAGATCGGCAAAGGTTATTGAGCATCTCTCCCGGTCGCCCTCGATCTCCTCCGTTGTGAAGGTAAAGGTCTGACCCGCCTCCAGCAGCTCGCTTCCGTTTTTGAACAGCTTCGTCCTTATCTCGGGTCCCTTTGTATCGAGAAGGATTGCGACCGGCATATCAAGCTCTTCTCTCAGCTTTTTCACCGCGTCCGCTCTCTTTTTATGGTCCTCGTGGGTGCCGTGCGACATATTCATTCTCGCGACAGCCATACCGCTTAATATAAGTTCTCTCAAAACGTCCTCATCGTCCGTTGCCGGACCGAGCGTACAGATTATTTTAGTCTTTCTCATTTAAACATCTCTCCTTTTCGGAATACGGAACGATATGCTTATATTTACATTTGGGTCGCCGGCTTGCTCGGGCAAGCCCGTCAAGCTCTGCTCCAATTTAAATTATATACTATTTTACCCGTTTAAACAAGAAATAAATGTGATATTTTATAAAAAACGAGAATCGGATTTTTCCTTTTTCCGCTGCCGCATTTCACGTTTTTACTCTGTGCTTAATATTGGGCAATTCGGGCGGCGACCCGCGCGGCGGCAGCCGCGCGGAAAAACGCGGCTCGGCTGAGCTCTGCGCGGCGCAAGCCCCCTGCCCCCGCGTTTTTCGGCAAATTCCCGCCGCAGGCGGGAATTTGCGGGTCGCCGCCCGAAGCTATGATACGCGCTCAATCATATAGAGCTCCCGGCGCGGCAGCTCCGTTTGCGGTGCCGCAAAACCCGCACGCCTATCCAAAAATCACCCCAGCTCCGCGCGGAACACCCCGGAGCTTTCGCCCCACGGGTGCCAGCCCTCGGCAATCCTCTCAAAACCAAAATGCTCGTAATAGCCGATATGGTCGCTGCAAAGATACAGAGCCTTATAGCCTATCGCCGCGGCGTCGCGCTTTATCCTCTCTATAATAAGCGAGCCGTAATTATTTCCCCTGTGCCGCTCCTCAATATACAAAGCGCAAAGCCAGGGATAAAGGTCCATTCTGCTTATAAAATCGTTCGTTATAAGTCCCGCTCCGCCTATTATTTCCTCTCCAGACATCAAAAGATACCACTGCGGCAAGGGGCTGTCCGAATCCAGACTGCTGTTTATGCAGTCCTCATATACCATCATACTATCCTCGCTTGCCCAGTGGCTCTGAAAAAATCCTATTGCCGCTTCTGCGTATTCCGGATTTTCTCTAACTGATATTATCTTCATTTTTTCTGCCTCCGTTTTGTTATTTGCCTATATTATACATCACGGAGAGCCTGCGGACAGCCTCGTAAATTTTTCCAAAAAACAATGAGCCGGTCACGTCCGGCTCATTGCAATAATTTTAATGCTTTTGCTTTATTTCCCTGATTATACGCTGTATGCTCTTCTCGGAAAGAAAATGTCTTTCCGCAAGCTCGCAAATACGCGAGCCGCGCAAATACTCCTCAAATATAAGCCTGTTCCTGCGCTCAAGCTACTCACGCGTATCCGTCAGGCAGCCCCACGGGCTCCTTTCGCCCGTCCTGCGCGGAATATATATGCTCTCCCCGTCCACATACCGCTGTATCAGCCTTATTAATTTCGTCGGCAGAACCTCGTCCGCCCTTTTATAGCTCATGTTTGCCTCCTGATTAGATTTTTCCGGAAAGCATGGCTATAACATTTAATTTATTTGCAATAGCCGATGCTATGCAAACCTAACATATCTCGTCAAAACAAAGTTCACTCCCTTGATAATAAATCAGTTAATTATTCGTAATATTCCTCTTCGGCAGAACCCTCGGCGCCCGCCTCGTCAACGGACTGCTTTTCCACCGGCTTGCTCCTTGCGACGGCGTTGTCTGAGAACATCTTGTCCAAGGTCTTCTTGTCGATCTCCCCGCTGGCGTAATCAAAGCCGTTTTCGCTCTGGAAGTCCGCCACCGCGACAGCAGTTGTGTCACCGTAATAGCCCGTCGTTTCGTTGAGCGGCCAATAGCCGAGGTCGTCAAGTCGCGTCTGTATTATTATTATAGTGTCCCTGAAGCCGTCCTCGTCCTCGCCGTCGGTATCGGCGCCGTTGCCTATCGTGAGGTAAATATCCTTATTGTATTTTATACCGTAATTCTCGGCGACGGAACCGGCTTTGCCGTTCGGGTAAAGGGTATCTGTAACGGTCTTGACCGCGTTCAGAACGCTCACTCCGCCCCTCGTAAAGCTCTCGGCGGGTATTTCGACCACCCTGTTGTTCTTTACGGCGAGCAGTTTTTTAAAGTCGGCGTTTTTCTTTATCATATCTTTCATTCCCGCGTCGCAGAAAATATACTGAGGATCCGCTTTGATTATATCCTTGACGTTCGCCTGTCCGCCCGTCATTGACGAAGCCACGTTTTCGGCGCCGGAGCTTGTGAATATTATGTTGCCGAGCATATCGCCCGTCACCGTTTTTCCCTTGTAATCAAAAAGGTAGCAAACCGTCTTTGGACGCGGAACGTCCGGCAGAGCCTTGGCGTTTTTGTCAAGAGCGTCCGACAGCGATTTAAAGCTGTCCTCGCCGAGCTTGGTTCCCGTTTCCCTGCCGCCGAAGAGCATACCGAGCTTCTCATACATCAGCTTTAGCTCGTCGGTCGTAGACGGCGAAACAAAGCACAGCACCGGTATCTTATTCTCCTCAAGCGCGGCGACCGCCTCCTTGGACATCGTGCTGTCGGCTATTACTACCTGCGGGGAAAGCTCCGCGATTTTATCAATACTCGGATTATCCTTTGGGCCGACGCTGTCAACCTTGCTTATCTTCTCCTGAGTGCATTCGTCGCTCCTGCCGTCTATCCTCGATTCGTACCCCATTTCAAGGATTATATCGGCGGCGTTGTCGGAAAGCACTACCGCGTCGTTTACCGCGTTTTCTATCCTTGTGTGTCCTACCGTTATCGGAAATTCAGAGCCGTCCTCTCCGGCGCAGCCCGCAGCCGGAACTATTATTGCCGCCATACAGAGCAGCGCTAATATCTTCTTCATCATTTCATTTTCCTCCGTTGCTTGTTTTTTCTATAAAAAGCGAATCTATAAACTGCCGTGCGCAGCGCGCGGAACGTCCGCCCCGTTCAAGCGCCCACTCTTCGGCTCTTTTGAACAGCTCCGCCTTATCCATTTCTACGCCGCTTTGCTCGGCTATCGCCTCCACTATGTCGAGATAGTCCTGCTTGCCGGGCGTTGAGAAGTTGACGGAAAGACCGAAGCGGTCGGCGAGGGAAAGACTTTCCTGCATCTGGTCGTTGCGGTGAAGCTCTCCGCCCTCTCTGTCGGCAAAGGTTTCCTTTACTATGTGCCGCCTGTTCGAGGTCGCGTATATCAGCGTGTTTTCCGGCCTCGCGGCAAGTCCGCCCTCGAGCACCGCCTTTAGCGAGGCATAGCTGTCGTCCTGGGTCTGGAACGACAAATCGTCTATATAAAGTATAAACTTCATGGGAACCATAGCTATTTTATCTATCAGAAGCGGGAAGTCGCAGAGTCTTTCCTTCGGCATCTCCACTATCCTCAGTCCCTGCGTGCAGTACTCGTTGAGTATCGCCTTGACCGTGGACGACTTGCCCGTCCCCTTGTCGCCGTAGAGCAGGCAGTTGTTCGCGCTCTGATTATTCAAAAACGCCTTTGTATTATTTATTACAAGGTTGCGCGCATGGCTGTATCCCTTCAGGTCGTCGAGCGTTATGCTGTCCGGGTGCAAAACGGGGTTTATCGTTTCGTCGCGCCAGATGAACGCCTTGTACCGCGCAAACATTCCACAGCCGTTTTTGCGGTAAAATTCGGCGGAACGGCTCACCGCGCTGTCTATATCCGAAAGCTGCGGCAGCGGCTCTCCCGCTTTCCACATCGGCAGCGTATCGGCTATACCTTCAATCTCGCTTCTGTATTTATAGTCCCTGATTATCTGCTCCGCAGGCAAGCCCGACGCGGAAACTATAATTTCAATATCCCGCCTTGCTGCCGAGATCACGCTTTCGGCAAGCCGTCCCTGCGCGCCTCTTGCCGCCGCCTTTGAAAAGCTGTTTTCGTCATACAGCGCCGCCTTTGTTATGTATGTGCGCAATCCGTCCTGGCAGCCCCTCTCGCAGAGCAGAGAAAAAAACGATCCCCACTCCGAGAGAAACTTGCGCGGCTCGCTGTTGACGCTTAAAAGCAGGCGCAAAAACGCCTTTGGAACGCTTCTTTCGAGCACTCCCTTATACACGGAGAGCGACGAAAGCCTGAGCGCGTATTCCTCTGTTTTTGTCATATTATCCCTCTTCGGCAATTAAATCAAGAGCACGATCGGGCTGATCGGATACTCTTTTATACGTCTATCTTATTATTTTACATTTTTTGCGCGTTCAAGTCAAATAATAATTTGCCGTATCGGAATTTGGGGGAAATTGCCGGCGCGCGTCATCAATCGACGGGGCTGCCGCTCCTATTGTCTCGATTGCGTTGAGCGGTGAACGGAATTCGGGCGGCGACCGGCTAATTTCCGCCTGCGGCGGAAATTAGCGCAAAAACGCGGCGGCACACCTCCCCCGACCTAAGCGCACACCCTGCCCCGCCGCGTTTTCCGCGCGGCTGCGCCGCGCGGGTCGCCGCCCGAACTCCATACCGCAGAGCATTAAGCCAAAACGGGCGCCCGCGGCAGCAAAAAGCTCCCCTCCGCGCGCCTTGCACAGCCCCGAAAAAAATTTGGTTCATTGTAAAATGAAATAGGACACAAGTAAAGGACATAACGAACGTGGTATAATTGAAGTACCACCCACAAAAAACCAGGAGGTTCGTTATGTCCCAAGGAAAGTATA
>CANPZK010000097.1 GCA_947588875.1 uncultured Clostridia bacterium | reverse complement strand
CCGCCGGGTTTGCTGTTGTCGGACGGAGACGTTGACGGCTGAGTCGGTTCGGGGTTTGTCGCCGCGCCTTCCGTGGCGGGGGTCGTGTCGGAGGCGGCCTCAGATTTCAGAGAAACATTCGCCGTCAGGCTGTCGCTCTGCTCGGATTTAAGCGAAACGCCGGTTTTCTGAGTATCGCCGGAAATCTCCGCGTTGTCTGAAACCGAGAGCTTGTAGTTTACGCCGTCTATGTCGTAATAGTTGGCGTTCTTGACCGTCGCGGTGACGGTCGCCCCGCTGTCGGTTTGAGAGTCTGCGGTGACCTCGCCGCTGATTCCGTAGGATACCGTCGCGGCTGACGCCGTGGACATACCCGCGAAGAGCATAACGGAAACGAGAAGCAGAGAGGCTGTGAGCTTAGCCAATTTTGATTTTGCTTTTTTCATCATGTTTATTTGCTCGTCCTTTCAAAATTAATAAAAAATCCGCAGTATCACGGGCTTTTTGAGCGTGACGCTGCGGTAAAATAATAACATAGTTTTAATATCGGGTCAATGTGTTCAGGACCTTGCGCCGTTTTAGAGCGGAGAGAAAATGATAGCAAAATATTGTAGATGATGAACAATATATGAACATAATGCTATATATTACGAAATAATATCGGTTATAATCTCAACTATAAGCTTTCAGGCACGGGCGGGGCGGTGAGAGCCGAGGCGGAGAACCGCCGCTGAAAAATAACAGCGGCGGCTCATATTGCTTTATATCTTTTAAGCTAATGCCGATTATGCGGCGGATGTTGTGGGAACCGTGTTAAAATCCACGGAGAATGACATATCCGCGCTCAATTCGTCTTCGTAGACAGCGGAAGCGCGATATTCGTCGCCGCGCTGGAACTCATATACGACCGCGACTTTTGTTCCCGGATACAGGTATCCCTGAGCGACATTGTTTTTGTCATGAGTCAGATACATTGCCGTTATACCGCCCTGTGGGGACCGCATTATTATCGTTCCCGCCCAAACGTAATCGTCCGGAACGTTTGTCGCGCTGAGAGTGAGCTTTACGGCTCCGTCGGGGCGGTCATAGCCCTCCCATGAGGTGGTGTCGTTTTCAAGATGCGCCGCGTCAAATATAGAGTTTACGGCGTCGAGCTTGTCGGCAAAGCCGAGTCGCTTCATGGAATACCTGACCATCTCTGCGACCTCTTTAAATTCGCTTAAAGGAGCAAGCGTGTATATGGTGTTCTTCCATATTCTGAAGTTGTCCTCAAGGCTTATTCCGTTTTGAGTCATCTGATAGCAGGTGTAAGAGAGAATCGAGTTGTTTGTATGCGTACCGCCGCGGTCGTCGATATCGTTGCCGTCGGTGTATAGGGAATTCATCGAGTAGTAAACATCGCCTATATACTCGGGCTGATGATAGCTGTGCGGATTTGCCATGCAGCGCACCGGCGAGCCGGATTCCTCGCCCAAAAGCCAGGTTTCCATATCCGCGTTTTCGGGGTCGATAGTCATTTCAATCAGGTTTCCGAAAATGTCGCCGTATGACTCCTCGATAACTCCCGTATTATTAGCATACGTTCCCGCGCAGTTGTACGAGTTCCTTATAGCGTGTCCGTACTCGTGCGCCGCCGTATCAATGGCTATGCTGACGTCCGTTTTACCGAACTCGAAGCAGCCGAAGCCGCCCGTATTTGAAACATAGCACGCGCCCGAGCTCTCTTGTCCGGCGGCGATATAGCCGTAGCCGACGGCGAGCGGAATACCCATGCCGTCTATCGAGGTTATACCGTGTGCCTTGTAAGCGTCGTAAACCCTTCTCATGTTTTCAAAAACGGTGACGAGAATGGGGTCGGCGCTGTCGATTCCGTCAAAATGGTACGGATATACGCCAAGCAGAATATCCTTATCCGTGTCGTATGAGGTTTCGGTATCGATGCAGATTATTTTACGCTCTGTATCGACAAAGTAGTATCCGTCGCTGTCATGTGCGACAGGCAGCTCGACGGTTTTGTTAAAGCGGTCGGTGAAGGTCATATTTTGAGTTTCAACATTAAAGTAAACGTCGTTGTCATATGCGTCGCTGTCGTAGTCGTCTATGCTTGAAACGGATAACGTGTCGAACACCTCTCCCGTTTTGGCGTTTATATAAATTTTCAGATATGCGTTCTCTGTTTCCGAGGAAGCGTTTGATTTCAGGTAGAACACCCAGCAGACGGCAAGATCACCGTTTTTATGTATAACGGGATTCTGCGCGTCGTAAGCGAGATTATAGCCGTTCTGTTCGCAGTAATTTTCGGCGATTTCCTTTGCCTTATTCTGGGATACCTTAATGTCGTCCTCCGAAAGATCCGCCATTGTCGCGTCGGGGTCTATCGAGCTTGAAAGGCAGAGAGTGTTGCCGTCCTTGTCAACGCCTATCTTTATGAATGCGTTAGACACTACCGCAAGACCCTGAACCTGCTCGAAGGTGTAATAAGTGTCGCCGTTTTCGGCAACGTAGGTCTTTGCGGGATTTACCGCTATACCATTTACATTCAGAAGTGTCTTAACCGCTTGGAGGGAGCTTATTGCAGTCTCCAAGTTGGTGACCTTGTAGTCAGTGTACCGCCCGTTTATGAACGACACCTCGTTTGAATCCCTGTACCTGAGAATGGTCGCGTCGCCGTTGTTGAGAGCCTTTATATCGGCCTCCGTGTTGTCGTGTATCTCCGGCTGTTCGGGGAATTCTACCGTGAGGGTAACCGTTACCGTTTCACTGCCGAATTCAAGCTCCAGCTTGTCCTCTATAACGGTATATGCGCTCTCGTCGGCTGCCTTTGCGCTCAGCATCGGCATTGATACCGCCAAAACGGACGAGGCGAGGGTGAAGCAGAGCATAATGGACATCATGCGCCTGTTCTTTTTTACTATTACAAGGACAGCCGAGGCGGAAACGAGAAGTACGGCGATGAGCAGTGCAATCACACCGAAGAAGGAATCGTCGCCGGTGTTAATGGTGCTCTGCTGTACGGTCTTGCCGTCCGTGACGGTCGTGCCGCCGGGTTTGCTGTTGTCGGACGGAGACGTTGACGGCTGAGTCGGTTCGGGGTTTGTCGCCGCGCCTTCCGTGGCAGGTTCCGTCGCGGCGGGGGTAGTGTCGGAGGTATCTCCTGATTTTAGGGAAACATTCGCCGTCAGGCTGTCGCTCTGCTCGGATTTAAGCGAAACGCCCGTTTTCTGAGTATCGCCGGAAATCTCCGCGTTGTCTGAAACGGAGAGCTTGTAGTTTACGCCGTCTATGTCGTAATAGTTGGCGTTCTTGACCGTCGCGGTAACGGTCGCCCCGCTGTCGGTTTGAGAGTCTGCGGTGACCTCGCCGCTGATTCCGTAGGATACCGTCGCGGCCGATGCTGTGGACATACCCGCGAATAGCATAACGGAGACAAGCAGAAACGAGATTGCCAGCCGCGCAGTTTTCAGTTTTGTTTTTTTCATGATTTTCATTGTTCATCCTCTCTTTTCTATTGGCGTTTATTGTGTGATTTTTCACATAATAACACGATAAATATTAGCATAATTTTGGTATAATGTCAATGAATTTTCGGGGCGTGAACGCGGCTGTTCGTGGCGGCGACCCGCAAATTTCCGCCTCCGGCGGAAATTTGCAAAAACGCGGCGGGGCAGGGGTTTTTCGCCGTTTTTGAGGGTATTCCGCCGCGTTTTGCGCCCGCGCCCCTGCGGGGGCGCGGGCAGGTCGCCGCCACGAACAGCCGCTGCTTATACCTTATATATAAGTATGAGCGGATCCTGTGAACGCAGCGTCAGATTCATACGCCGCCCCCCACAAAAGCCGAGGTACCCTCAAAACGGCGAAACGCCCCGCCCGCCGCGCGCCGCCGTCCTGTTTTCTACGAAATATTCCGCGTCTGTTTGCAATATGCAAAAAAATTTAAAAAATGCTTGCAATCTCAGGTTAAATCTGTTATTATAATCAATGTTGCATTATAAAAAATAAACTCTATACAAGTGTCAAGGAGGTGCGGACACATGGCAAAATGTGATATTTGCGGAAAAGGTGTTACTTTCGGCATCAAGGTTTCCCATTCACACAGGCGCTCAAACAGAGCATGGAAGCCAAACGTACAGCGCGTAAGAGCTATCGTCAACGGCACACCGAAGCGTATCAACGCTTGCACCCGCTGCCTGCGTTCAGGTAAGGTAACGAGAGCCGTTTGATTGAAAGTCAAAATTAATTAGACATTTAGGAGCCTGCGGGCTCCTTTTTGTTTTATCTGTAATTTGTTGTTAAATGTCGAGCTTTCTGTTGACCTCGCGGCGGGCTTACCTTATAATATTAAATGTGAAAAAATCGGCAAAAGCAGGGCAAGATATATTCAGACAACGCCCGTGCCCGTTTAATATGAAAGGAATGTAGCCTGTATATGAAAAAAGCCGCGATAATTCTCTCCATCATACTCGTGCTTCTCGTAGGCGGAGCGGCGGCGGTTTTGTGCGTTAATCCATCAATAGTTTCTCAGCTTGCGTTTTTCGGAACGACGGAAACGGAGCCGGAAACCCAGCCGACAAAGCCGCCGGAAACAGAGCCTGCAAAAATAAAAACGCTGACCATAAGCGGAAAGGAAAGCCTTAATAAGGGCGACAGCGAGGAGCTAACCGTAAAATACACCCCTACAAACGCGCCCGTTCCCAAGCTGAGCTGGCAAAGCTCTGACGATGGAGTTGCGTCCGTGGACGACAAGGGAATGGTAAAGGCGGTCGCGATGGGCGAGTGCGAGATAACCGCGACGGCGGCGGACTCAAATGTGAAGTCCGTGCTGAAAATAACGGTGTCGGACGAGGATGTAGAAAAAATCAACACGCTTAACAGCTATCTGATAAGAATACCCGACAGCCGCCTTGAAAAATACGACAGCGGCTCGTCCGTTATGCTCACACTCAAAAAGGCGGCGATACAGGACTTCAACAGCGACGGTACCCCCGAGCTTTTGCTTCGGCTTGAAAGCGCGTCGGGTTATAAATTTTCCGTTATAGTCGCGCTCGACCAATACGGGAACGCGTATGAGATAAAGAACTTCAGCGACTATGCAGAGGTGTTCAGCGCGAAGTACGACAGCTATGAGGAGGAGCTTTTGCTCGGCGACAGCGGGAATATCTTTATCAAGACGACCGCCGTAAAGAGCGACAAAAAGAAAAAGACCCGAACGAGGAATGTGACCGTCACGACATATACCTACGGCGGCTTAAGCTACAAAAATTATTTTGAGGACGTATATAAGTACAAGGACAGCGAGCTGAAAACGGCGGAAAAGGGCGAGTTTAAAATCGACGGAGAAAAGGCCGAGGAGGCCGCTTATATGAAGACGCTCTCCTCCATGACAAGGGGCAGCGCCGAGCTTGATGAAAAGCTCATAGACCGCAGTGAAACGCTCATTATGGGGAAATTTGTCAAAATTTCTCCTGCCTGCGAGCTTGACAGCGTGTATCTCGACAGGATAGAATGGAAGAGCGATAAGCCGGAGATAGCGCAGGTGAACGACAGCGGCATAGTAACGGGCGTGCGCTCGGGCTCGTGCGTCGTGACCGGCGTTATGGAGGGCTTTGACGACGCGGTTGCCCGCGCGGTGATAACCGTGCGCGAAAGCTCCACTGCTCTCTCGAAATATCTCGGAGAGGTAAAGGGCAAGCCGGTTACAAGCGGAGGAATGAGCCTGTCGTATAAAGGCTCGATGACCGCGGATATAGACGACGACGGCACAAAGGAGCTTCTGCTCTACTACAAGAGCGGCGCGAGGGTGCAGCTTGATATTTGCGAGGATAAAAACGGCAAGGTCGAGAGGACTACCGCCTTTTCGGCATCGAGCAGCAGCGGCGATACCGATATTCAGGTGTTCGTCAACAACGCGAGCGACAGGATAGTCATAAGCGAAAACAACTTCAGCTACAGCTCGGGCGCAAAGGGAACGCTGAAATTTGCGTTTTACGAGTACGACGGTGAAAACTTTGAAAAGAGCAGCAGCGATTACCGCGTTGAATATGCTCAGGACGATGACGACAACAAATATTATCAGGACAACAATGCGATAGACAAAGCCGAATTTGAAAGACAGACCGGCCATTACAGCAAATATATGGATTTTGCCGAGTAATGTGCCTATGAGATTGAAACGGAGGACGCAATGGAAAAGCTAAAACAGTTTTTGACAATTATGTCGTTTGTGGGCGCGTTTTTTGCGGGGGTTTTTATGGCCATAAAGGCAAAAAAGCCGCAGGGCATGACCAATATAGGCTCGATAGCGACGGAAACGACGAGAATGCTCTGCCGCACCCCGACGATGCGCGACGGCGGGCTTGTGCAGTACGGCAGAAAGGAATCGTTTAAGCCGTCCAAGTGGAAAACGCCAAAGGGCTACGGGCTGAAAAAGTTCAACATCGGCGGCTCTCTGCCCGCCGAGCTTCTGGTTGACAACAACAGCGAGCACAAGGAGCGCGTCATATATCAGATACACGGCGGAGCCTTCCTTATGAAGTTTAACGACTGTTACAGAGGAGTTGCCGTGAAGCTCTCAAAGCTCAGCGGCGGCGCGTCGGTTTTCTCGGTAGATTACCGCATCGCCCCCGAGCACAAGCACCCGGCGGCTCTTGAGGACGCCGTCGCGGGCTGGGAGTGGCTTTTAAGCAAGGGCTACAAGCCGGAAAACATAATACTTTTCGGGGACAGCGCCGGAGCCAATCTTGCGATAGCTCTCACCGAGATGCTTATAGAGCAGGACAGGCCCACGGCAAATTCCATCGTGTGTATGTCGCCGTGGTGCGACCTTGCCGGCGAGGGCGACGCTTTCAGCTACAATATATACAACGACCCGATGTTCGGCAGGAAAAAGGGCGCTCTTGACGGCAGCTACATAGATAATCCGGAGTTTATACTTTCGTATGTGGGCGATCACGACCCGCACGACAAGTATTTGAGCCCGGTACACTGCGATTTTGACGGCTTTCCGCCGATGCTTATACAGGTTGGTACATACGAGGTGCTCGAAAGCGACGCCATAACGATATATGAAAAGACGAGAAAGTGCGGGAACGACGCCGTGCTAACGCGCTACCCGGGAATGTTCCATATGTTCCAGATGATAGGCGACATTATTCCCGAGGCGAAAAAGTCGTGGGCGGAGATCGGCGGATTTCTGCGCAGACAGTATAGGGACGAGCTGTTCCAGTGAGCTTGAGTATCG
>CANPZK010000096.1 GCA_947588875.1 uncultured Clostridia bacterium | reverse complement strand
AAGCCTGATTAAGAAGAAAATTTTTAGCGGGAATGTGGAGGTGCAGGAGGAGCGAAGCTCCTCCTGCGAAAAAATAAAATATTAAGCAGCAGTCCCGCTGCGTAAGCAGCGCTGACTGCGGTTCAAGACCTGCATACCCAAAAAGGTAATATAGGGGAATATAGGGGGGAACTTTCGTTCCCCCCTATATGTTATGCCTTTGAGATTTTTGCATAGTTCTGCATTATCACCTTGGTGCCTACGGAGTCAAACGCTATCTCAAGCATGGTGTCGTTCCCCATTGGAGTGGCGTTTAGCACGGTCCCCTCTCCAAAGGCGGAGTGCTTTACTCTCTCGCCGGGCTTGAACACCTGTCCGGAGCCGGTCGGCGCGCTCTTTTTCGGTATATTAGGCTTCGGGAAGGAGGCGGGCTTTTTTTCGCCGAAGCCGCCGCGAACGCCGGAAAAGCCGAATGAGTTATTGATTGAAGCAGTTCCGCCGAATGAAAAGCCGCCGAAGCTGCTTTGAGTATGCTCCAAAAGCTCGTCCGGTATCTCGCTTAAAAATCTCGACGGGCAGTTGCGCTGAGTTGAGCCGAATAACATTCTCTCCCTGGCGTTTACAAGATAAAGCTCCTCCTTTGCGCGAGTTATACCCACATATGCGAGCCGGCGTTCCTCCTGCATCTCCGATTCGCTCATTATCGACTGCATTCCCGGGAATATGCCGTCCTCCATGCCGGGGATAAAGACTATCGGAAATTCAAGCCCCTTCGCCGCGTGCAGAGTCATCAGCACGACGCAGTCGGCGCTTTGG
Source organism: uncultured Clostridia bacterium (assembly GCA_947588875.1). Classification (GTDB taxonomy): domain Bacteria; phylum Bacillota; class Clostridia; order Oscillospirales; family Acutalibacteraceae; genus UBA7067. The sequence continues at coordinate 6,498 of CANPZK010000096.1, read as the reverse complement.
TCGTAATTGTCCGTGTCCGTAAAGAGCGATATTTCCTCCAGAAATCCGCTTAGACTGCCGTCCTCGGGATTGTCCTGTTCGTACTTGATTATGCTCGTTAAAAGCTCGTTTATGTTTTCTATTCTCTCCTCGTGGTCGTCCTTTTCGGCTTTGAGCCAGCTTATGTAGTCGGTCGCTTCAAGCACGGAGTGATATATCTCCTCAATGCTGAGGCTCTCGTCCGAGGCAAGTTCTATAAGGCGGTCGGCAAGGGCGCAAAATTCCTTCAGCTTGCCGCTTGAGCGGCTGAGAGGCGCGTATTCGTCGCAGTGGCTTATTACGTCGTATATGCTCGTGCCGATTGCGCCTGCTATTTCCGCGGCGCGATTTATAGTCGCGTCGCCTATTCCGCGCTTGGGCTTGTTTATTATTCGCCTGAGCCTTACGTCGTCGGACGGGTTGCATATGAAGCTGAGATAAGACGTAATATCCTTTATTTCCTCCCTCTCGTAAAAGCGATGACCGCCTATCAGACGATACGGTATGGCGTTCCTGCTCAAGCTCTGCTCTATCGAGTTCGACTGCGCCTTCATTCTGTAAAGTATTGCGAAGTCCGAGAATTTTCTCCCCTCGCCGACAAGCTCGCATATTTTTTGAGCTATATAGCTGCCCTCGTCGCGCTCGTTCGCCGCCTTGTGCTGGATTATCCTTTTTCCGCCCTTGTTTGCCGTCCAGAGCGTTTTGCCCTTTCTTTCCCTGTTGTTTTTGATTACGTTATTCGCGGCGTCAAGTATTGTCTGCGTCGAGCGGTAGTTCTGCTCAAGGCGTATTACCTCTGCGTCCGGATATGAAACCTCGAAGTTCAGTATGTTCTCTATGGTAGCTCCCCGAAATTTGTATATGCTTTGGTCGTCGTCGCCCACAACGCAGATATTTTTGCGCGCCTCCGCGAGCATACTTATGAATTTATACTGAACCTTGCTCGTGTCCTGATACTCGTCCACCATTATGTACCTGAACCGATTTTGATAGTATTCGAGCACGTCGGGATTTTTTTCAAATAGCTTTACCGTGTTGAACAGCAGGTCGTCGAAATCCATCGCGTCCGAGGTTTTGAGCTTTTTCTCGTAGAGGGAGTACAGCCTTGCTACCGTTATCTCAAGATTATCGTTGCCCGCCTGCTTTGCGTATTCCTCCGAGTCTATCATACTGTCCTTTGCGCGCGATATTTTGTTCAGCACGGTGCGGTGCGGCAGTATCTTTTCGTCTATGTTCAGGGATTTCAGGCAATCCTTTATTAGCCTGCGCTGGTCGTCCGAGTCGTATATTGTAAAGCTGCGCGTGTAGCCTATCCTGTCGCCGTAAACTCGAAGTATTTTTGAGCAGGTCGAGTGAAAGGTGGCAGCCCAAATATCGTCGCCGCCCTCGGGTATTTTTGCGCATATCCTGTCCTTCAGCTCGCCCGCCGCCTTGTTCGTGAAGGTTATCGCGAGGATCTGCCACGGCTGAGGCGCGCCGACCGCCAGTCTGCGCGCAAGCTCCGCGTCGGGGGTGCCGCCGCTTTTTGCGCAGCGCTCTATTTCGGAGATCTCCTCGTCCGTCAAATCGTAGGGAATGAAGTCGCTGTTATACGCGCCGCCGTATCTTATCAGGTTCGCTATCCTGTTTACGAGCACGGTGGTTTTTCCGCTTCCGGCTCCCGCAAGTATGAGCAGGGGACCGTTTGTCTTGAAGATAGCTTTTTTCTGCATATCGTTCATTCCCGCCGCTTCGTTTTCCATTATTCTTTTTCTGAAATTTAAAAGTTCTTCTTTAGAAAATGCCATTTTTCCACCTCGATAAATTTTTACCGTATTATTTTACCTTATTTTAAAAAATAAAAATATACTTAAGCGCAAAAAGAAATTTATTTAATAGTACGGTGTGTATAAAAATACGGGTTGTATATTAATTTCCCTCCGGGTATCGCGGGGAGCTTAACTCGGGCTCGGGCGGCGACCGCAAATTTCCGCCTCCGGCGGAAATTTGCCGAAAAACGCGGCGCGGCGAGCCCCCGACCCGGAGCGCGCCCCGAAGGTCGGGCAGGGCGACATAATGTCCAAAGCCCCCACCCTCCGCCGCGTTTTTCCGCGCGGCTGCGCCGCGCCGGTCGCCGCCCGAGCCCGATATGCCGCAGATACCCAGCAAAACGGGGCGAGCCTCCTCAAACGGAAACCGCGCCCCATTTTATAACATTATAACATCAAAGCTCGGCTCAGCCGCCGGAGCTGCGCTGTTTTAGAAAATCGTTCAGCATTTCAAGCATAGCGTCGGAGGTTATGTCGTCCGATTGATCCATATTGTGATAGCTTAAAAAATAACTGCGGTAACCGCTCGCGGTCTGCTCGGTAGAAATAAATACGAGAACCACGCGCTCCATCGGTTCTCCGCCGTTCAGAACGGCGTTAAGAGTGAGCTTTGCGACATCGCCTCGGTCAAAGCTCGTGAGCTGAGAGGATTTCACCTCAAGACGCGTGACCTCAATATCGTCGTGCTCCGTTATCTCGTCCTTCAGAATGTCCGGCACGACCTTGTTTATAAGAGTATCCCTCGCGGACTCCTTTGTGTCGCCGTCGGCGTAATATTTCCCGTCCAAGCCGGGATAGCGCTGTATAACCGTTTGGCTCGGCTCGATTTTAGAGTTGTTGAGCGCGTCGCTCTGACTGTCCGAGCAGGAGCAAAGCAGAGCGGCGAAAAATGCGGCGGATATAATAATAGCCGTCAATCTTTTCATATCATTTCCCTCTTTCGCATGAGCTTGTCATTTCAAGAATTTATCCACAATAAATCTCGGCCTGTGTTTAGTTTCAAGGTATATCTTGCCGAGATACTCCCCGATTATGCCGATTGCCAAAAGCTGCAAGCCGCCTATCGCCCATATTGAAACGATAAGGCTTGTCCAGCCGAGAGTGGTGTTGCCGAGGAAATGGGAGATAAGCGAGTATATAAGCATGATTATGCTGACCAAAAACACGGCGGCGCCGAGAACGGTTATGAAGCGTATCGGCTTTATGCTCAGAGAGGTAACGCCCTCCCAAGCGAGCGAGAGCATTTTTTTCAGGGGATATTTGCTCTTACCGGCGAGACGCTCGGCTCTTTCGTACTCGACGGAGTCCGTGCGGAATCCGAGCATCGGGACTATTCCGCGCAAAAACAGGTTTACCTCGCCGAAATGTTCAAGCTCGTCTATCGCCCTTTTGCTCATAAGGCGGTAATCGGCGTGATTGAACACTACCTCGGCGCCCATAAATTTCAAAAATTTGTAAAAGCCCTCGGCGGTGGCGCGCTTAAAAAGCGAGTCGGAGTCACGTTTGCTGCGCACGCCGTAAACGATGTCGCAGCCGGATTCAAATTTTTCAAGCATCAAATCTATCGCGTTAATGTCGTCCTGAAGATCCGCGTCAATGGATATTACCGCGTCGGCGTGCCTTTTTGCGCCCATAAGCCCGCCGTAAAGCGCGTTCTGGTGTCCTCTGTTCCGCGACAGCTTAAGTCCCGCGACAAGAGGATATTTTTCGTGAAGCTCCGATATTATGCTCCAGGTGCTGTCCTTGGAGCCGTCGTCGATATACATAATTCTGCTGTCGGGCGATATTTTACCGCAGTCGATAAGCGAGCGCATTTTGGCGAGCAGTTTTTTTGTTGTATCCGGCAGAACCTCCTGCTCGTTATAGCAGGGGACGGCAAGATAAAGAGTGGTCATATTGTTTCTCCTTTTAAAGCGATAATTCTTCCATATAATATTTTACAATATCGTCGGCGCTTTATCAATATAAAATGGATTATTCGGAAAAAAAGAAGCGGAGCGGGCAAAATCGGTTTTTTACAGGAAAATAAACGGAGAGGCAGTATAATACTTCCTGCAAAGGCAAATATATAAAATGTAACGCATATCCGATATATATGTATAAACGGGGCGCGCAAGGGAGCATAAAGGTTTAAAAACGGTAACAAATGTAACAAACAGAGAATATTTTCCGCGTCTGTGCGAAGACGGAGAATGAAGAAAAAATTAAAAAATTAAAAAAACAGGACGACGAAAATTTACTCATTGTATAACTTGTTTTATATATTACAATGCCGTAACCTTTGACATATGCAGACAGAAACGCGTTAAATATGCGGCTTTCGCCTCAACAGACGCATATTTGCACCATTCAACAGTTGGTATTAAACAATAAAAACTACAAAATATCAAATTGAAATTGTGCATATTGCTCTATTTTGCGAATTTACTTGAATTCTTACAAAGGATGTGTTACACTGTAACCAAATTGTTACAGTTTTTCTTTTCCGGTGATTTGCGCCGCTGAATTCCGAAAAGAAAAATTTTCACAGGGAATTTCAAGTGAATGTTAAATTAAACAAACCGTATTGATTTGTTTAGAGATTTCAGGAGGTAAAATACAATGCAGTCTTCATTTCAGAAGACGGGAAAGGCAGTAATATCATTGCTCCTCGCGGTGGCAATTATATTCTCGCTGTTTGCCGTCGGCACGATTTCGGCTTTTGCCGCTACAAGTACGGGCGTAGGGCTAAGCGCTTACTGCCTTAACGCTTATTACGAACAATGGGATTATGTTTGGGGCGGAGTTACCCCGGGCGCGGTTGACTGCTCAGGTCTTATCTATTCATATAACGGCGTGGGCGGCGTAAGAACCGATATGCTGTCCTCATCAAGCGAATGGGGATATGTTTCAAACGGAATACCGAGAATTCACGGTCTTGGACTTCATATGCCGGGTCACGTCGGCGTATATGTAGGCAACGGACTCGAGGTTGACGCGAGAAGCTCGTATTACGATATGTGCTACGGCTCGGTATACGACCTCAACTGGGTAGAGTGGTTCAAAATATACGGCGTAAGCTATCCGACTACCGGCTGGGTGCTCTACAACGGCGACAGCTACTATTATGAAAACGGACAGTATGTTGTAAACACATCAAGAACGCTCAACGGCGTAAAATACACATTCGGCTCCGACGGCGTTTCGGACAAAAATCCTCCGTCAAGCGAATATGACCAGACGGATTACAGCGGCAGCGCATCAACAGGCAACAGCAATCCGTCAAGCAAGGGCGACGGCATTCTCAGATTAGGCTCCGAGGGGGACGACGTTGAAAAGCTCCAGGAGGCTCTCGCCGAGGCGGGATATTATGACGAAGAGGTTACGGGCTACTTTGGACAATATACGGAAAAAATGGTAAAGCAGTTCCAGAAGGATATGGGACTTCTTTCCGACGGCGAGGTAGGACCTTACACATGGGCGGCGCTTGAAAGCTATGAGAAGCCGACCGAAAAGGCAACCGAGAAGCCGACCGAAAAGCCTACGGCAAAACCAACCGAGGAAGCCACGGAAGCCCCGACAGACGAGCCTGATGACGAGGCTCCTACATACGACGAAGAATCAGAGGATACGAATTATAACGAGCCGGTTACCGACCCTGCGACCGAGGAAAAAACAGAAGCTCCGACAGAAGCTCCGACAGAGGCTCCGACAGAGCCGCCGAAGGTTGATAAGCTTGCAATGGGCGGCGAGGGCACAAAGGTTTCGCAGCTCCAGTCAAGGCTTGCTGAGCTCAGATATTATATGGGCGACATAAACGGAGTATTCGATCAGGCTACATACGACGCGATGCAGGATTACTTCAAGACCTCTGAGCTTGAGCCGGTAGACGAAATGACAGACGAACAGTTTGCGCTTCTTCTTTCCGAGGCGGCGGTTAAGTCCTCCGCTTACACAGAGCTTCAGCTCGGATACAAGGGTACAGACGTTACAGCGCTTCAGAAGCTCCTTATAAAGTTAGGCTTTATGGACGGAGAGGCGTCGGGAATATTTGACGAAAAGACAAAGGACGCCGTAATGTCCGCTCAGACAAACTTTGACTTTGAGGTAAACGGCATAGCCGACCAGAGCTTTATAGATGCGCTTGAGGCTCAGATGGCGGTTGTCATGGCGGTTGAAGAAACAGAGCCCATTACCGACGCCCCGACAGAGGCGGAGAGCGAAGCTCCGACTCAGGAGCAGACGGAAGCTCCGACAGACGCAGAAACAAAGCCGGAAACTCAGCCCGCAACAACAGACACAGAGCCGGGCAGCGCGGTTTCGGCAACGGCGATTTCAAACAGCGGCACGGGTTCATCTTCAAGCTCGACTTCTTCAACGACCGGCACACAGGGCAAGGGCGTTGCGAATACAGGCTCGGCGGCGACATTCATCTGGGTTGCGGCTCTCCTGTTCTTCATCTCAGCTCTTTCACTCGCTGTGTTTACAACGCAGAGCGGCAAAAAGGATATAGGCCGTTACTATCGCAAGTAATAATCAAAAGATGATATAAAATCAAAAGCCAGCCCTTTCAAAGCGGGTTGCCTTTTTTAGTATGACGGGCATACCAATGCTCTGTGGTGAAAGTCCACTACGGACTCGGAAGCAGGAACCGTTAGCCGAAGGCAAGGGTGTCCATCGCGAGGTGGAATCT
>CANPZK010000095.1 GCA_947588875.1 uncultured Clostridia bacterium | reverse complement strand
AATGTCGGCGATTATAAATATTATTTTTAAGTTCTTGTAATAGTTACTGAGTTTAATCATTTAGTATATTTTCACCCGTTTCCTTTCTATCTTATATTAAAAAATACAGCGCCGTAAAATAACGATAAATAAATTATCGCCTTTAATGATTTTGGCGGAGGCGCGTCGCCGGTAAGAACAGGCGGTTATTCTCGCTTTTAATCAAATATGTTTTCAAGCGTTTTTTCGTACTGAGTAATTCTGTAAAGCAGACAAATTATTCTAAATCCGCATTACAAGCAGACTAATATCCGTTATGGCTCCAGATGATTTTCAAAAAAAGATATGAAATATACAGTGTTTGTATCCGTGTCAAAATATCCAAGACGTTTACAGGTCCCTGCATTGATTTCACTCATTCTATTTTCAGGGACTCCATAAACCTTTTCAATTTCATCAGCAGCGCTATCGTCAAAATCCCAATAAAATATGTAGTAGCCGTTATTGATTTTTGGGAAGCCGGCTTCTTCAAGGGCGTCATTTTCAGAGAGAACCTTAGAAACATTTTCTTCAATCGGCGTTTTCTTCCAATGGCTGTTATGCGATATTTGCGCAACTATGCTGTTTATATCATCATCTTCAATAATTTGTGCAGAGTAAAAACTAATATCATTTCCCTCTTGCGGATGTATATCGCACCTGAGCGCTGCCTCAATATCATCACTTATTTTTAATTCAGTTCCGACTTCAATTTCCTGCAAATATGAATAATCCGAAGCAAAACCAAACATTCTGAGAATAGAATATCCCACCTGCTGTCTTGAACACCCTGAAAATAACATAAGTATAACTCCAAGTGCAGTCATTATTTTTATTCTTTTACATTTCATTTTTATCATCACCGAATCCTGATTTTTTGCAAAATGCTTTTGCCGTATCCACTGAAAAAGGTTATGCTTATTTTCATGTTCATTTTTAAATTACTTTATCACATTTTCATTATACTTGCACATAAAGGCAAAAGCAACAGTTTTAACAGCATTTACGACTTTTTTGAGCGGTATTTGCTCAGAAGTCCGCCGCTTTACCTTTTGAAAAATGTTGAAATGGATATTGAATTTTATTTTTTTGATGATATAATGATTATAATTTCAATGCGCTTTCAATACAGATTGCGGCTTTAAACGGAGGTCTTGATTATGCCTTGGCTCATCATAGGAATAGTAATAGTCGCGGTGCTCGTGGCAGTCGCGGCGGGAAAAGCGATGCGTATAAATTACAGCATAGGCTCTGGAATGTTCAAGCACAGCGAGAATAATCTTGACGAAAAGGAGGAGCTTTCCGATAAGGATTATTTCGACAAGGACGGCTTTCTCAAATAAAACAAACATATCGCATACTAAAATGAAACGGCGCAGACCGTGATATATTAAAAATTAAGAAATCGAAAAAAGACCGGCGGAAGGAAAATCCCCTCCGCCGGTTAAATATTTACAAATATTTGCTCTGCAAAGTATAATTTACTTGCCGCCGCACGTTTTGATGTGCCTTTTCATAGCGTCAAAGGTTTCCTCGCTGATAACGTGCTCCATTCGGCAGGCGTCCTGAACCGCCGTTTTAGGGTCTACCCCGATGGATTCGAGCCATTTTGAAATTGTGGTGTGCCGCTCGTACATTTTTTCTGCGATAGCCTGTCCGGGAGGCAAAAGCGTGATATATCCGTCGGCGTCCATCTCTATATACCCGTTTTCGCGCAGGTTTTTCATGGCGACGCTTACGCTCGGCTTGCTGAACTCGAGCACGTTCACTATATCAATGGAGCGCACCATGCCCTTGGAATTTTTAAGCATAAGTATTGATTCAAGATAGTTTTCTGCGGATTCCTGTATTTTCATAAACTCAAACCTCCATATAAGAATTCGCAACTTTTGTATCAGTATAACATATTTTGGTTTTGATTTTCAACTATTTTTGGAAAAAACTCAAATTCTTAAAAAATCCGTTGACAAATCAGTTAGGTAATGCTAACATATATATGGTTAGAGTTATCTAACTCTTTTTCTTATCTATCGGTTAGTCTAAACTGACTTGGAAATGAGGGGGATTTATGATGCCTTTGACTTTGGCAGGCATGGGAGAAAAAAGTATTATAAGAAGAGTGGGCGGAAACCCGGAGGTCAGACAGCATTTGAGCGATCTCGGCTTCGTTGCGGGGGCAGAGGTCGAGGTAGTCTCGGCGCTTGCGGGCAATCTTATTGTGAATATCAAGGAGTCGCGCGTTGCGATAAGCCGCGAAATGGCGGGGAAAATAATGGTTTAAAACCGCCGCGCGCCACGCGCAGGCTGATTTGCGCGGCGGACGGCAGGCACTGTTCGCCCGGCAATATTAAAATGAATATATCATTGTCAAGGAGGAGAGAGAAATGAAAACACTCAGGCAGGCTAAAATAGGCGATACGCTCAAGGTAGTCAAGCTGCACGGTGAGGGCGCGGTCAAGCGCCGCATAATGGATATGGGAATAACAAAGGGCGTTGAGGTCTATATCAGAAAGGTGGCTCCGCTGGGGGACCCGATAGAGGTCACGGTGAGAGGCTATGAGCTTTCGCTGAGAAAGGTCGACGCAGAGATGATAGAGGTTGAATGACGTGTTGTCATTCGCCTTATTTTCGGGGGAAAGGTTAGTCGCGACTAATAGCGCCGCGCGGATATAGTTTTTATCCTCGCCGCATAGACGCGACTGCGACTGAATAAAAACAAAAATTTATTGTGAAAGGAAAAGCTTTGTATGGATATTAAAATTGCCCTTGCGGGAAATCCTAACTGCGGCAAAACGACTCTGTTTAACGCCCTTACGGGCTCGAATCAGTTTGTCGGAAACTGGCCGGGAGTTACGGTTGAGAAAAAGGAAGGAAAGCTGAAAAAGCACGACGGGGTCACGATAACCGACCTGCCGGGAATTTATTCGCTGTCGCCTTATACTCTTGAGGAGGTGGTCGCGCGTAATTACCTGATAGAGCAGCGGCCAGACGCTATTTTGAATATTGTAGACGGCACGAACCTCGAGCGCAACCTCTATCTTACGACTCAGCTCACGGAGCTTGGCATACCGGTAGTGGTCGCGATAAACATGATGGACGTTGTAAACAAGAACGGCGACAAGATAAATATACCGGAGCTTTCAAGACAGCTCGGCTGTAAGGTGGTCGATATTTCCGCGCTGAAGGGCACCGGAATTATGGAGGCGGCAGAAGCGGCGATAGGCGCGGCGCAGGGAGAAAAAATGATACCCCGCCACAGCTTCAGCGGAAGCGTAGAACACGCTATCGCCCACATAGAGGAGGTAACGGTTCACAGCCTGCCGGAGGAGCAGCAGCGCTGGTACGCGGTAAAGCTGTTTGAACGCGATGAGAAGGTGATAGAGAAGCTCGGGCTGAAAAAGGAGATAATAGACCATATTGAAAAGGATATTCAGATGGTCGAGACAGAGCTTGACGACGACGCGGAGAGCATAATAACAAACGAGAGATATGTTTACATAGCGTCGATAATAAAGAGCTGCTACAAAAAGAAAAACGCCGGAAAGCTCTCCGTTTCCGACAAGATAGACAGGGTGGTCACGAACAGGTGGCTCGCTCTGCCGATATTCGCGGTGATAATGTGCATAGTTTACTATGTGTCGGTTACGACGGTAGGAACGATAGCGACGGACTGGGCGAACGACGGCGTGTTCGGTGACGGCTGGCACCTGTTCGGCATAGGTCAGTCCGATTACGAGGACGCTCAAAACGAGTTTGCCGCCGAAAACATATTCACGGCGGAGCTTGAGGACACTGTGCGCTCCGCCGCAGACAAGGGCGTTGTCGGCGCAGACGAGGTTCTCGGCGCGATAGAGGACGGTGACTTTGCCGCCTTTGACGAGGCTTACGGCTCATACGGCGCTTCGCTCGCCGAGGAGGGCTATGATATTTCGGCTCTTGTTGACCCCGCGCTTGAATCAGAGGATTTTCCGGCTCCGGAAAATTACGGGGTTTGGATACCCGGCATACCCGTGTTCGTGGAGGACGGGCTGAACGCTGTAAACTGCGCCGATTGGCTCCAGAGCCTTATTCTTGACGGCATTATAGGCGGCGTTGGTGCGGTGCTCGGCTTTGTCCCGCAGATGCTTGTGCTCTTTATCTTCCTCGCGTTTCTCGAAAGCTGCGGCTATATGGCGCGTATCGCCTTTGTTATGGACAGAATATTCCGCAAGTTCGGGCTTTCGGGCAAGTCGTTTATCCCGATGCTGATAGGTACGGGCTGCGGCGTTCCGGGAATTATGGCTTCGCGCACGATAGAAAACGACCGCGACAGAAAGATGACTATTATGACGACCACGTTCATACCCTGCGGCGCAAAGCTCCCGATAATCGCCCTTATAGCCACCGCCCTGTTCGGCGGCGCATGGTGGGTGGCTCCGAGCGCTTACTTCCTCGGCGTTGCCGCGATAGTTATATCGGGTATAATGCTTAAAAAGACGAGAATGTTCTCGGGCGATCCGGCTCCGTTCGTTATGGAGCTGCCCGCGTATCATCTTCCGACGGTCGGCAACGTTCTGCGCTCTATGTGGGAGCGTGCGTGGTCTTTTATAAAGAAGGCGGGCACTATAATCTTGCTTTCGTCCATACTGATTTGGGCCGGCTCCAGATTCGGCTTTGTGGACGGCGTATTCGGTTACTACGGCGAGCTTGAGCTTGCGAACAGCATACTCGGAATGATAGGCGCCGCGATAAGCTGGATATTCGTTCCGCTCGGCTTTGGCGAAACTCAGGCGACCATCGCCACAATTATGGGACTTGTCGCCAAGGAGGAGGTCGTCGGCGTATTCGGCGTTCTCGATTTCGAGGGACTCTCTCAGCTTGCGGGCTACGCGTTCTTAATGTTCAACCTGCTTTGCGCACCGTGCTTCGCCGCTATCGGCGCTATCAGGCGCGAGATGAACAGCGCAAAATGGACTCTTTTCGCCATCGGCTATCAGTGCGTGTTCGCCTATGCCGTTTCGCTGATAACCTTCCAAGTCGGCTCGGCGTTTACGGGCAGTCTGAATATTATCGGGCTTATAGCCGCCGTGGTGGTTTTAGCTGTTCTGTTATATATGATTTTCAGGCCGTACCACGAGTCGAGCACTCTTAAAACAAAGGTCAGAATGTAATATGAGCCCCGAGGGTGCGTTTGGTACACGCGCCCTCTGTCGCGGGCGCGGTCTGCCGCGGCACGCGGCTGCCGCATTGTGCGGGCGGAGGGGTTCGGGCGGCGGCGGGCGCGGCTGCGCCGCGCCCAAACGCGGCGGAGGCAGGTCGCCTGCCTGTTTAAAAGCCCCCTTGCCGCCGCGTTTCCGCGAATTTCCGCGCAGCGGAAATTCGCCCGCCGCCGCCCGAACAACCCTGACTCATAGAAATATATTAAAAACGGGACGCCGCGGCAGAGCCTTGTCCCGAAAAAATACACGGAGGGATAAAAATGCTGAGCTTCCTCATCGACAACCTCGCAACGATAATCATAGGGCTTGTAGTCCTTGCGGCAGTGGTGCTGATAATCGTAAAAATGGTAAGGGATAAGAAAAAGGGAAAATCGAGCTGTAACTGCGGCTGCGGCTGTGAAAACTGCCCGTCGTCGCAGATGTGCCATAAGTAGAGCAAGGGACCGCTCTTTGATAATAATACAAGCAGACGCGCGCCGGAAACGGCGCGCGTCTGCTTGTCAATAGCTATGCGAGAGCAAAATAAAAAATACTTTATCTGCCCAAAAATCTATTCATCAGAGTGTGACCCTTTTCAATATATACTCCGGTTTTGCCGGCGCTCTCCTCGTCGAATATCTCGACCCCGCTTTGAACGTCGGAGTTACTGCGGTAAATCATGTAAGGAACGGGATCCCCGCAGTGCGTGCGTATGGACAGCGGAGTCGGGTGATCCGGCAGAACCATCAAAGCGTAGTCGCCCATTTTTTCAAGCTCGCCTACAAGCGGCGCGAGTATTTTGCCGTCTATAAGCTCAATCGCCTTTATCTTGTTCTCAAGCTCGCCCCTGTGTCCGCATTCGTCCGGAGCTTCAACGTGAATGTAAACGAAGTCGCAGCCGTTTTTAAGGCAGTCTGCGGCGGCGTTGAGCTTGCCGGTGAAGTTTGTGTCTATGTATCCGGTTGCGCCCTCAACCTCGGGCGTTTCCATTCCGGCGCATATCCCAATGCCCTTTAGCAGGTCAACGGCGGAAACGACCGCGCCCTTTAATCCGAATTTTTTCTCAAAGCTGTCAAGCAGAGGCTTCTGCCCCTCGCCCCATAGCCAAATGGAATTTGCCGGTCTGCGCCCGTTTTCTATCCTCTTTTTATTCACCGGGTGATCCTTCAAAAGCTCATAGCTCTTTTTCATCAGCTCATAGAGCTTGGCGGTGTGTTCGCCGCGCGGAACAAAATCGGTTATCTTTTTTCCTGTGATGTCGTGCGGAGGGGTTAAAATCCCGGGCTTAGGAGCGCCGTTGTTCCATACGAGGCAGTGACGGTAGCTTACGCCGGAATAGAACCTGAACTCGTCGTTGCCGAGCTTATCCTGAATAAATTCTATTATCTCCCGAGCCTCGGCGGTCGAAATGTCGTCGGCGCAGTAGTCGATAATTGTTTTGTCCTCATACCGCTCCTCGTCGCTCAGAGTTACGAGATTACAGCGCAGAGTGACGTCCGTTTCCTTTAAATCAATTCCTATGCTCGCCGCCTCAAGCGGGGAACGCCCCGAATAATAAACGGCGGGATCATAACCCATAACGGATAGATTTGCAACGTCGCTTCCCGGCTTTAGACCGTCGGCAACGGTTTTAACAAGCCCTACCTCGGATTTTGCGGCGAGGGCGTTCATGGTATTCTTTGCGGCGGCGTGCATGGGCGTTTTGCCGTTAAGAGCGTCAACGGGATAATCTGCCATTCCGTCGCAGAGTACAACAGCGTACTTCAAAAAAATCACCTTTTTCAATCATCTTATTTGCCCCTTGAAAGTGTCGGGACAGGCTGTATAGCCGCTGAAGCGGCGAATTACTACATAATTATAATCCCGCCGAGTGATTTTATCAAGGCAGAGAGCAAAAATTGTACGGTATGGCAGCTATATCGGATTTTTTTGCAAAGTGAGAAATTTCACACGCAAATCCGGCGAAATGGGAAGTAAAATAAAAGTGTAATACTCTTACAAAGAAAACAAAAACTGGAGGATTATGCTTATGCAAAACAGAAATATAAACGCGGAGGTAATATCTGAATTTCGCGAGAGCCTGCGCCGTGAGGAAAAAAGCGCGTATACAATAGAAAAATATACCCGCGACGCGCGAGCCTTTGTCCGCTTTGCGGGGAAAAGACAGTTGAGTAAAGACTTGCTCATAGAGTATAAGTCAAAGCTCGTGTCGGACGGCTACGGCAACGCGAGCATAAATTCGATGCTCGCCTC
>CANPZK010000094.1 GCA_947588875.1 uncultured Clostridia bacterium | reverse complement strand
CGGGATGACGGGCGGCGACCGGCGCGGCCGCAGGCCGCGCGGGAAAACCGCGGCGGCGAGTTCAGTGGGGACAGACCGGCTTGACTTGCCCGCCGCGGTTTTCGGCAAATTTCCGCCGCAGGGCGGAAATTTGCGGTCGCCGCCCGAACCCTTCCTCCCACCGAACCGATGGGGTATATATAGGCGGCAGCGTATGTATGAGCGGAGAAGCCGGCAATATCCTCAAAACCGCATAAAACCCCTCAAACGCTCGCAAAAAATATTCTCAAATACGGAGCTGTTTTTGTTGTTATTTATCGTGCAGTATGATATAATTTTCACATATAAGCAGAAATATTATCATCGGTATTGTTATCATATACGGGAGGTATCCTGATGAAACGGATAACAAAGTGCATAGCTCTTTGTCTTTGCCTTATAATTACAGCCGCGCTTTGCTCGTGCAAAGCGGAAAAGACTATAAGCGAGGTTGCCGATTCGGCGCATAGCGCGGTCGAGGGAATGTCAATGCCCAAAATCGAAGCGCCGTCGCTCGTTGTGCCGGATAATTCGGAGGCGGGCGGAAGATTTTCCTCAATTTCCGAAATAAACGCGCAGAGCAAAAACTATAAAAAGACCGAGCCAACGGCAGGGCTGAGCTCGCTTGAAACAGACGTGGAGAGATATTTTTATAATCGGCTTGAAACCGATATATATATAGTCGGAAGCAACGAAAACGACAGGGGACTCTACCTTATAGACAAAATTTTTCTCAATGGCTCTATAAGCGAAAAGGAGATACGCATAACGCTTTCGGCGTTTAAAAACGACCACCCCGAGGTGTTCTGGCTTTCAAATCAGTTTTCATACATACCGTCCGAGGCGACGGAGGTTCAGCTTTATTCCGTTATCTCGCCGGAGGAGATTGAAAAGAAAAGCGAAGAGCTGATAACGGCGATCGAATTTTTTATAAATAAGATACCGGAGGGATTAAGCGAATTTGAGCGCGAGCTTAAAATACACGACCTGCTTTTAGGCACCTGCGTTTATAACGAGGAGGTCGAATCGACAAGCGACGACTGGCGGCCGTTCTCGATATACGGCGCACTTGTAGACGGCAACGCCGTTTGCGAGGGATATAGCCGCGCCATGCAGTATCTTCTGAGCGTGTTCGGGATAGAGTGCAACACAATAAACGGTATGGGCAAGGGAAATCCCCACCAGTGGAACTGCGCGAGAATAGACGGAGAGTGGTATCACCTCGACGCGACATGGGACGATACGACGGACAATAACATATATTACGATTATTTCAATGTCAGCGACAGCGTTATAGCATACGACCACGAAACCGCTCCGCTGTTTTCTGATATGACGGCAGAGGATATATGCGGAGGAGAAAATTCAGAGGCAAAGCTTTTTAATATCGCGGTACCGCAGTGCAGCTCGGACGCAGAGAATTTTTACACTATGAACGCCGTGACATACAGCGGCGAAAATGAGGATAGCAGGCTCAAAATAGAAAATAAGCTGTACGAATGTGCCATGCAGGGCAGCGATGTGATTTATGTTATGGTGGACAGCGCCTATGATTATGAACAGGCGCTGAATGAGATGTTTTACAATGAGCCGTTTTTATTTTTTACTTATATAGAGGATACGAATATCAGATGCGGAGAAATATTCGATAATGAACACGCTTCCGTCCTGAAGAGGGAGCGGCAGTCGATAATAGAGGTTCATTTGCAGTATAAAGCGGAGTGAGCCGCGAAACAAAAGCGAGAGGATGAGGAGAATGAAAAAATATGATTCACAGCTTTTCGAGCTGGTCAAAAAGCGTGAGATCGCGCCGGATATATTCGATTTTACGCTTAAAAACGGGGAGATAGCAAAAATAACAATGCCCGGGCAGTTCGTTCATATCGCAATACCGGGCATGGTGCTTCGCCGCCCGATTTCGGTGTGCGACGTCGAAAACGACTGCATAAGAATAGTATTCAGAATAAAGGGAGAAGGCACGAGGACTCTCTCGCAGGCAAAAATCGGCGATAAGTTCGACCTGCTCGCGCCGCTCGGCAACGGCTTCAAGGTCGAAAAGGGAAAAACCTACGCCTTTGTTGGCGGCGGCATTGGCGTGCCCCCAATGCTGTACAGCGCGAAGCAGGCGGACAGGGCGTATGCCGTGCTTGGGTTTGCGAATAAGGACGCGGTGATTTTGTGCGACGATTTCAGGGCGGCGGGGTGCGAAACGATAGTGACGACGGACGACGGCAGCTTTGGAATACATGGCTTCGTTACCGACGCGTTAAGAGATATAATAGACAAAATCGACGGCGTGTGTGCTTGCGGACCTATCCCAATGCTCAAGGCGGTAGCAGAGCTGTGCAGGGAAAACGGCAAGCCGTGTCAGGTATCGCTCGAGGAGAGAATGGGCTGCGGCATAGGAGCGTGCCTTGTGTGCGCCTGTAAGACAAAAAGCGGGGACGGCGTTGAGGAGTATAAACACGTCTGCAAAAACGGTCCTGTTTTCAATGCGGAGGAGGTAGTTTGGAATGGCTGATCTCGGTGTTAGCATATGCGGAGTAAGGCTCAATAATCCGCTCATAGCGGCGTCCGGAACCTTTGGATTTGGGCGCGAATACAGTGAATTTTATCCGCTTGAAGCGCTCGGGGGAATATCCTGCAAGGGGATCACGCTTCAGCCGAGGCTCGGCAATCCGCCCCCGAGGATAGCGGAGGGAAAAAACGGGATCCTCAACTCGGTCGGACTGCAAAACCCCGGTGTAGACCGCTTTATCAGCGAGGATCTGCCATGGCTGTCAGAGCAGAACACCGCCGTGATAGCAAATATAGCGGGAAACACGGTTGAGGATTACTGCCAAATGGCTGAAAAGCTCTCCGATAGTGCGGTTGATATGATAGAGATGAACATATCCTGCCCCAACGTAAAGCACGGGGGCGTTGCGTTCGGAACGTCCTGCGAATCGGTCGGCAATATAACGCGGGCAGTTAGAGAGCGCTGCAAAAAGCCGCTGATAGTCAAGCTTTCTCCGAATGTCGCGGATATTGCGGATATAGCCCGCTCCGCTGAAGCGGAGGGGGCGGACGCGGTTTCGCTCATAAACACGCTGACCGGAATGAGGATAGACATTGAAACCGGCAGGCCGATACTTAAAAACAACACCGGGGGAATGAGCGGACCGGCGGTCTTTCCGGTAGCGGTAAGAATGGTGTGGCAGGTGAAAAACGCCGTTAAGATACCCGTTATAGGAATGGGCGGCATTTCAACCTGGCAGGACGCCGCCGAAATGCTCATTGCAGGAGCGGACGCTCTGCAAATCGGGACGGTGCTGTTCAACGACCCGTACGCACCGATAAAAATATGCAGGGGCTTAAGCGATTTTCTCGACAGGAAGGGGCTTAAAAGCGTAGCCGAGCTTACGGCGACGATAAAGCCTTGGTAAAGGCGCGCAGGTCTGAGCTGTCGCATTATATGCGCCGATAGGCTTGTGCGGGAGAAGGGTGGTTCGGGCGGCGACCCGCAAATTCCCGCCTCCGGCGGGAATTGGCTCAAAAACGCGGCGCGGCAGGGTCAGCCGGAGTCTGAAATGCACCTGAACCGCCGCCGCGTTTTTCGCTCCCGCGCGCCGCGGGCGCGCGGGAGCGGTCGCCGCCCGAACCGCCTGCGGCACACAATCACAAAGTAAAAACGGGCGATGCGACAGCGTCACGCTCAGCAAACCTCAGACATAGCCGCTATCCCTTCGATTAAATACTTAAATAATTGAATATAGAATATAAATAAAATGCAAAGAAATTGATATTAAGGGGGAATTTTGAATTGGGATTTTTAGAGGAGCTGATAGGCTCTCTCGACTCAATAATATGGGGCTGGCCCATGATAATCCTGCTGCTGGGAACGCATATATTCACAACGGTCAGAACAGGAGTGATACAGAGAAGACTGCCGACGGCTATAAAGCTGTCCGTAACTAAGGACCCCGAGGCGACGGGAGATGTAAGCCAGTTTCAGGCGCTGACGACCGCGCTCGCCTCAACCATAGGCACGGGCAACATAATCGGAGTCGGAACGGCTATCGCCCTCGGAGGCCCCGGAGCGGTGTTCTGGTGCTGGATAACGGGAGTGCTCGGCATAGCCACAAAATACAGCGAGTCGTTCATAGCCGTAAAATACAGAGTAAAAACAAAGGACGGCTCGATGGTCGGCGGAGCCATGTACGCGCTTGAACGCGGACTGAAAATGAAATGGGTCGGTATCATATTCGCGGTGCTGACGGTTCTCGCCTCATTCGGAATAGGAAACGGCGTACAGGTCAACGCAATAGCCTCAATACTTACAAATACGTTTGACGCGTCAAAATCGCTGAGTATAAATATTTTCGGACTCTCTCTGCCGACGGTGCCACTGATATGCGGAGCTGTTGTGACCGCTATAACCGGACTCGTAATATTCGGCGGGGTCAAATCAATTTCAAGGGTCTGCGAGAAGCTCGTGCCGATAATGGCGGCGCTCTATGTCGGAGGATGTATATACATACTCGCGTATAATTGGCAGTATCTTGGACAGACGGTTCAAACCATATTGGGAAGCGCGTTTTCCCTGCAATCCGTAGCGGGGGGCTTTATGGGCTCCGCGCTTATGATGGGGTGCAGATACGGAATAGCGCGAGGACTTTTTTCAAACGAATCGGGAATGGGCTCGGCGCCGATAGTGGCGGCGGCAGCCCAAACGAGGAACCCTGTGCGGCAGGCTCTTGTGTCCTCGACCGGAACGTTTTGGGATACGGTCGTGGTGTGCCTTATGACGGGGCTTGTTATCGTCAGCAGCAGCATAGCCAATCCGGCTATCAGCAGCAGGGACGGCGACGCGCTCACACACGCCGCGTTCAGCCAGATACCGTACGTCGGAAATATAATAATAGTGGTCGGAATAATCGCGTTTGCGTATTCGACCATACTCGGCTGGTCGTATTACGCCGAGAGATGCCTTGTCTATCTTTTCGGCACAAAATCTCTCCTGCCGTTCAGAATCGTGTGGCTCGTGGTGCTTTTTGCCGCGCCAATGCTGTCTGTCGGCGTAGTTTGGGATATGGCGGATATATTAAACGCCCTGATGTCCGTTCCGAATATCTTCGCGGTTTGGATGCTTTCGGGCGTTACGAGGAAGGATACGAAGCATTACCTTAAAAATCTTGACGAATACGATACAACGCCGATACCCGAGCAGGACGAGCGGCGCTCTGCCTGTACCTCGGGGAGCGCGAATAAATGAAAAAGTATTTTTAATTTAATATTCAAGCCCGCGACAAATCCTCTGACGGAGCGGTTGGCAAAGTCAGAAGCAGATTTTTTGGCAGGTTAAAAAACGGTTCGCTGCGAATAATACCGCGGCGAACCGTTTTTATATAGTTTTTTTATATAGACTCTAAATTTTAAATTTTAAACTCTACGCCGTACTCTCTCGCCCAAAAGTCAAGCTGAACTATATATGCAAGTATTTGCGGCGCCCTCATGAGCTGACCGTACCAGGGCGAGCTGATGTTGTTCGGGTGCTCTATTATCTCCATAACTCCGGCGCGGTCGAGAAGCTCCGAAAGAGGACCGTCCTTTTTTGATATAACGTCAAGCGCACCCCGGCTGACGCATTCCATATATATAGGATTGAACGTCTTTGGGTATGGGCTCTTTTTTCGCCACACTATTTCATCGGGCATAAGCCCGTCAAAGGCGGTGCGCAGTATGCCCTTTTCGCGCCCGTCCAACGCCTTTAGGTTCCACGGCATATTGTAGGCGTACTCAACTATGCGCCAGTCGCAGAACGGCACCCTGACCTCAAGCCCGCTGAACATCGAGGCGCGGTCCTTCCTCTCAAGAAGGCACTGCATGAACCAGTAGTAATTAAGGATAAACATCTCGCGCATACGACTGTCGAGCGCCGTGTCCTCCGGCAGCTTGTCGGCGAGCTTCAGTGTGTCCTTGTAACGCTGATTTACATATTCCTCCGCCCTCGGCAGGATTCCTTTTTTTAATATACTGCGCCTTATGTCCGTGCTTCTGCTCCACGGGAAGCATTCCTCAAATAATATGTCCCTGTTGTGGTACCAGGGATAGCCTCCGAACAGCTCGTCGGCACATTCGCCGGAAAGCGCGACGGTGAAATCCTTTTTCACCTCACGGCAGAACAGCAAAAGCGATGAATCGACGTCCGCCATCGGCATCAGGTCGCGCGATTTGACGGAATCGAAAAGCGCATAGTAAAGCTCCTTGTTTGTGAGGACGATATTGCGGTGGCGGCTGTTTATAGCCTCGCTCATTATCCCTATATAGTCGGAGTCGGAGTTCGGCTGAAACAGGCTTTTCTGAAAATATTTTCCGTTGTCCTCGTAGTCTACCGAGTAGGTGTCGAGCCTGCCTCTGCCGCTTTTTTCAAAGGATTTTGCTGCGGTGGAGCAGATTATGCTCGAATCAAGACCGCCCGACAAAAAGCAGCAGAGCGGAACGTCGGATACGAGCTGGCGGTTTATCGAGTCGCTCAAAAGCTCCCTTACCCTTGTTATCGTCTCCTCGCGGCTGTCGGTGTGAGGTTTCGCCGTGATTTTAAAGTACGTTCGTTTTTTCAGAATATTCGGCTTGTATGTCATGCACTCGCCCGGTAAAAGCTCGCGCACGTTTTTGAATATCCCAAAGCCCGGGGTTCTTGCGGGACCGAGAAAAAGAATGTCGTAAAGCCCCTCCTCGTCCACCTCCGGCTTTACCTCGGGATTTTTAAGCAGGGATTTTATCTCCGACGAAAACAGCAGTCCGCCGTTGTATTCATAGTAAAAAAACGGCTTAACTCCCACTCTGTCGCGCGCCGCAAACAAACGTCTGTTTTTGCTGTCCCATATTGCAAAGGCGAAGATACCGTTCAGCTTTTCAACGCAGGACTCGCCGTAGTAGATGTATGAATAAAGCAAAACCTCGGTGTCGCAGGTCGTCTCGAATCGGCAGCCGAGGGCTTCAAGCCGCTCCCTCAGCTCCGCCGCGTTATAAAGCTCGCCGTTATATACTATCGTGTATTTGTACCCACCGAGTCCCCGCGTCATCGGCTGCTGACCGTTTTCAGGGTCTATGACCGCGAGCCTGCGGTGCATCAGGCACACGTCTTTGCCCGAGGAGAGAAATATCCCCCGATCGTCGGGTCCCCTTGAGGCGAGCGCGTCTGTCATCGCGTCTATCGTGACCTGACATTCGCTGAGATCCTTATACTTATCTATCCAGCCGGCTATTCCGCACATATATTGTCACCCCGATATAAAATTTCTTTTTTTCTTCTGTTATTATATGCCGATTTAGCCCTGATGTTATCGGGAGATGAAATTTTACGGGGCTGCCGCGCCGTGGCGACTCGGCAGGTTTGAGCGAGAAATGGGTGTTCGGGCGGCGACCGGTGCGACGGAGTCGCACAAAAAACGCGGCGGGGAAATTATTTTGCCTATGTAGCAGAGCCTCTGC
>CANPZK010000093.1 GCA_947588875.1 uncultured Clostridia bacterium | reverse complement strand
GGCTCCGCCGCGCCGGAAAAACGCGGCGGGGGCAGAGACGCTCTTCGCCGCAAAATTTTATCGCCGCCGCGTTTTTCTGCCGCAATGCGCCGCCAGCGGCGCATTGCGGCGGGTCGCCGCCCGAACCGCCCGCCGCTCCGCACAGTCCTGCGGCGTAAAGGCGGCAGCGCTTCTTATCGGCAAAGCAGCGAACCGACGGGCTTGCCGAGTATCCTGCCGAACAGCTTCACAACAGCGCCCGTCAAAAACGCCGAAATAATTGTGCCCTCCCTTATCCCGACAAGCTGAAAATTAAAAAATATCATCGAAAGTATAACGGCTAAGGATACGTTGCAAACGTCAAAGACTATCTTTACGTTCCCGAACGGCTTGCGCAAGGCGTCAGCGACAGCCTTGACGAATGCCTCGCCGGAATTCATAATGACGTTCGCAATAACGGCAAGGGCTATGCCGAAGCCCAAAATCACAATACCGGACAGCACCATAAGAATTTTCATAAAATATATATCGGCCGGTATAGCGGACACTATGAGCATACCGAGATCCGTGAACCAGCCGAACAGGAACGAAAGCGGAACCTGCAAAAGCTGAATAGGCTGAAAGCTCCCGCGCAGAATTGCTATCTGCCCCAATATGAGTACGCAGTTCCATATTATTAACCAGGTTCCAATCGAGAAGAAATCGAACTTAAAGCTCATGACGTTGGCGACCGAGGAAATAGGGGAAACGCCGAGCTCGCCGTGCTTGGTAAACGCAACGCCGAGAGCGGAAAAAAACAAGCTCACGATAAAAAGAGAGTAACGCTTTGCGGTTTCCTTTTTGCTCAAGATAAATCAACTCCGAAAATGCGAATTTGACAGTTAATGACAAAGAATATTTTAAATCCAAAACAAGGCAAAGTCAACGGGGACCGCCGAAAGGCAGTCCCCGTTTAAGCGGATAACGTCAATCTCAGTGCGACGTCACCTTGTTATAATATTTTCTGCAAAGAATAAGCGTCAGAACAGCAATAAAAAGATATATACCGGCGTATATCCAGAAATTCATAAACAGACCGTTCATATAATTTACAAAAAGATTGTAAAGAGAGCGGATGTTGATATTAACCTTTGAAATCATATTTGAAATAAAAACGATTGCGGGTACTGCGGCAGTGGCGAGAAACGCTCCGCCGAAGGCATAGCTGATATATCTGAATCTTCTGTGCTTATATTTATTGGAGAAGAATATTATTGCAATTATTATCAAAGCGGCGGCGCAGAGAGACAATATAAGAGTCATAAGCGGCGACTGATACTTTGAAATATAATTTGCAATGACAGAAAAGAACGGAATAGAAATATTTTCCGTGTATATGTCGGCGGCAGCGTCGACAAGGTATGATATATTCTCCTCGTCCGCGGACTCCCTGTCAATATTGTTTTCCTTTATATAATCGTCAATGGAATATAGGAGCTGCTGCTTGAAGGCGGTCGTTTCGACAAGAGTGCTTCTGTTTGAATAAAAGTTCGATATATAATCCTCTATTGCGTCGTCAATATTCAAGCTGTCAACAAAGCTGCTTACAAATTCTTTGTCAAGACCGCTGGCGTTTCCAAGACTCGTAAGCTCCTTTTTAAGCTCTTCCCTTATCATGGCGGAATAGCCGCATGAATTAATCGAGCTGAGAATAAAATTTTTGGAAAATACGGTAGTTTTCAGCACCACGCAGACAGAAAGCGCAAATAATACGAGCGCAAGAAAAAACGATAAAATACAATACACAACCGGCTTTACCCTTGAGCGGTGATGATGGCTGTGGTGATGATGATGCTCACTGTCGCTGCTTCCGTGCTGACGCTGTGGGTTGTTTTGTAGCTCCATATGAAAAAGACCTCGCGATTAATTTTTTTTGTCTATTTCCAAATTGGACTCAGCGGGCTTTGCGTAAACAAAGCATCGCTGAGGTGTAAGGCCGAGCTCGTCGAACGGATAGCAGGTGTAAAGTATAAGGTTCTCGTAATCGGCCTCCAAATCATAGGCGGAGGCGTCTGTGTGATCCTTTATTTTAATATCCGTTATCTCATAGAAGAAGTTTCCGTAGCTGGTCTTAATTTCAATTTTTTGTCCCTTTTTGGCATATTTCAGTCCGTTGAAATATGTGTTGTTGTGACCGGCAGCAAGTATGGTTTTGCCATATCCGGGTATCGAGCTGCCTGGATAGATTCCTACACCATTGTTAAGCGCGATATTATCGTCGCCGAAAAACAGACGGGCGTCGATCTGGCAATCCTTTATTATAATTTCGCCGAACTGCTCTCCCTGCTTCGGGAATTCTATCTCGGACGCGGGAATCTTGCGCTTCTCCGTCTGAGACTCCGTGGGAGGATCTGTTACGGGAACAAAAATATTATTAAACTCTTCAGAAAAATCCATGGTTCTGTCCGAGAAAAACAGACTGCCCACGGACACAAACGCCGAAGCGGAGGGAAGGAGAAGAGTAAAATAGGTTATTGCCAAAATACCGGCGCAAAAGATAATGGGAAGAATCGCAAAATTCTTCCCATTAAAAGAATGGTGTTTTGAATGGCTATTATGCCTGTGCGCCATTTTTGCTCTTAGAAGTCTTAAGAACATAAACGCCGGCAGCAGAAACAATTACAATGCCAACGCCTGCAACAACTGCAATACCCGGAATATTGAAGTCTGCACCAGTAGTCTTAATCGGATTATCAGTTGCTGTGCTTCCGCCTGCTGTGGTGCCGCCTGCCGTAGTACCGCCGGCTGTGGTACCGCCGGTTGTGCCGCCGACCTTTGAGGCAACAACATTGCCGTTTGCATCAACAATTGTGATGGAATCAGCTGAAGCATAGTTAAGTGTAAGACCCAGCGGGCTAAGAGCGGCGCTAACCTTTGATACAAAGGTGTTAACCTGATCGGCTGAAAGCTCTGAATAAGCCGAAACACCCGCGCTGGCAAGATAAGCCTTAGCATCTTCGATAGCAGCTACCGCAGCGCTTGCCTGATCCTCGGTTATTTCAACAGTGTTAAAATAGTTCTCAGCCTGATTGATGTAAGAGGCCGGAATAGTTTTAACAACACCGTTCATTGTAACTGATGTGCCAAGCTCAGAGAGAATGCTCTGTTCAGCAGCGTTGATGCCGCCGGCAGCAAAAGCAGCCGTAGAAGCGGAAACGGTTACAACAGCAGCAAGAGCGGCGGTTGAAAGAACCTTCACGATTTTCTTCATGTTTATTACTTCCTTTCTGAAAAATCTGATTTGGACTATAAAAATCCCATAATCCAAACTAATCACATTATAACCTTGTCGGTTGCCAATGTCAATATTTTTGGCGCAAAAAATAAATATTCCTGCAATACATATTTTGGAATAAAGTTAATTTATTTCCATATAGCTTAGTCCCGATTGATAAAAAAATAGACCGATTTCTTTTAAAAATAGGTTAAAATAACCTTTTGAATGTGGGAAAGCAAAATATATTCGGCAAATTGCATAAAAACACGTGGAAAAACTGTCAAATATTTGGCGCTTGACTCTTATTTGCTTTAAATTATACCTGATACGGCATATTGTTTAAAAATAACGGTGAATTCATAAAAATAATTGTTTTTTTGACATTTCCTTTCTTTGTGCGATATTTTTTCATAAAAAAGCACTTGAAATTATATTGCAAATGTAGTATCTATAATATAGTGCGTTTGTTTGTCGAATAAACCTGCTTTCGGGGCGAAAATAAAAGCGCGCCGACCTTTTTGAAAAGGGCGGCAGGCGGGTAGAAAGCGCCGATAAAATAAACCCGCCGAGCAATAATATTATTGCGCGCAGTCTAAACTTTTTTATATTGTGTGCTATATCAAAAAAAATCTAATTTTTTCTTGGTCTTTAATGTAATTCGTTGAAAAATGTTGCAGCCAGTATCTTTTTGTTGACTTTTATTCCACCGATGTATTATTATATTGTTAGTTTGGTCTGTAATGGCCATAATATTTCATTTTTAAAGTATTCCCATATTTTTTTATCGCGAGGAGAGAATCAAATGGAAGAGAACAGAACAGATGCCGTCGAAAGGGAAATTGACCTCAAAATCATCTTTGACGTCCTTAGAAGAAACATTCTTCCCATTATTTTAGTCACGGTCATTGTTGCGGGTATGGCGCTTGTAGGCTCGATGCTGTTTTTGCAGAAGCAATACGAGGCTTATGCGACCTTGATAGTCAACAACGAGAAAAAGGATTCGTCGCCTGTAAACTCTAACGAGATAGTGGCGGCGCAAAGCCTGGCGGACGTTTACGCCATCATAATCAAGTCCGACACGGTGCTTCAAAAGGTAATAGACGACTTAAAGCTCAATATGACCTACGAGGAGCTGAGCAAGGCTATATCCGTTTCGAGCGTAAATAACACGCAGGTAATAAGAATATCAATGCAAAACTCGGACAAAGATTTCGCCAAAAAGGTAATAGAGGACGTAATAGAGGTCGCGCCTCCGATTATAAAGGAAAAGGTCGAAGCGGGCTCCGTTCAAAAGATAGACGACGCGCGATTTGAAAACGACGGCAATCCCGTCAGCCCAAGCCTTTCGCGAAACACTCTTCTCGGAGCGCTTGCCGGTCTTGTTCTGATTTTGATAATAGTATTCCTAAAGGAATTCCTCAACAACACCTTCAAGACGGAGGAGGACGTTATGAGAACGCTCAACATTCCGCTGCTCGGAGTAATTCCCGTAATTGACGAAAAGGAGTTTAGCAAATCATGAGTGTGAAGAATATATTTAAGAAAAAGAAAAAGCCGAGCACGAAAAAGCTCTTCAGCGTGACGAATAAAAACGCTCCGTTCAACTTTGTAGAGGCGTATAAAATGCTATGCACAAACCTTGAGTTTATAACGGCGGCGGAAAAATGCAAAAATATAATGGTAACCTCCTCGCTTGCCGACGAGGGAAAAACCAACACCTCGTTTAACCTTGCGCTCACGCTCTCGGGCTACGGCAAAAAGGTGTGCTTTGTCGAGTGCGATTTGAGAAAGCCGACGATTTACAGATTCTTCGACGCGCCGCGCAACGCCGACGGACTTACAAACCTGCTCATGGGCAAGGTCGAGCTGAACGATATAGTGAGAAAGGTAAAGGATATGGATCTGAGCATTCTCTTTGCCGGTTCAACTCCGCCGAACCCGTCGGAGCTTTTGGCGAGCGAAAGAATGAAGGAGCTTGTTGACCAGCTCGCTCAGGAGTACGATTATGTTATCTACGACACGCCTCCGGTATTCCTTGTTACCGACGCGGCGGCGCTCGGAAGATATATGGACGGCGCGATATTCGTAATAAAGCACGACTCGACCGAAAAGGGAGTAGTTTCAAGGGCTAAGAAGCACTTGGAGAACGCCGGCGTTAAGATATTCGGCGCGATATATTCCAATTACAGCGAAAGAGCGTCGGGCGGATACTCGAACTACAACTATTATTATTACAGCAGCCATTACGGCTATGGATACGGCTACGGTTACGGCTATGGAAACAGACCGCAGCAGAAAGAAGAAAAAAATGATTGATCTCCACTGCCACATATTGCCGGGCATTGACGACGGCGCAAAAAATGTAGAGGACTCACTGACGCTTTTAAGAGAGGAAAAGCGTCAGCATATATCCTCGATTGTGTTCACCCCTCATTTTAATTTTGAAAGAATATCTCTTGACGAGTTTGTTCAGGCGAGGAAGCGCAGCTTTGAGCTTCTAAGCTCCTCGCCTGAATTTCAGCAGCTTGAAATAAGCGCAAAGCTGGGCGCGGAGGTGTATTTCTCAGTAAAGCTCAACGAATATGACCTCGATCCTCTGTGCTTCGAGGGGACAAAATACATATTGATAGAGCTTTCTACCGGCACAAGACCCTATGGGCTTACACACACCATGACCGATTTGCTCAACAGAGGGTACATACCGATTTTGGCGCACGTCGAGAGATACCCGTACTTTGCCGACAATCCGGTCGAGCTTTACAATCTTGTGATGAAGGGGTGCGTCGCGCAAGTAAACGCGGGAGCGATAATAGGCAAAAACGAGCCGTCCGGCGGAATGGCGATGAAATATTTAAAATGGGAAATAGCGCAGCTTATAAGCAGCGACGCTCACTCAATGCAGAAGCGCCCGCCTCGCTTTGCGGAGGCTGTGTCGGTTATACGCAAGAAGCTCGGCGACGACTACGCCGAGTGGGTCAACAAAAACAGCGGAGATGTGTTCAAGGGAAGATATGTAGACGTTCCCGTTTTGAAGAAGCCAAAGAAGATACTCGGGAAGTGGATTTAATAATTGCGGGTTATTAAATCCGCTCCCCGAAAAAGCAAAAAAGCGTTTGTTAAGTGAATTAAGCGAATTAAGTGTATAAGGAGTGAGAGCGGGTATGGATAACGGTACATATGATGAAAGAAAGGTCAAGCTGCCGCAAAAGGAAATACAGCTTGACTCTATATACCGCAAAAAACCGGTCTATGACTTTTTAAAGAGAGCGTTTGACATAATTTGCTCATTTATCGCGCTTGTTATACTCTTACCCGTATTTCTTATAATATCAATAATTATTTCCTGCGGCGACCGGCAGGGAAAACCGTTTTTTGTGCAAAAAAGGTGCGGGAAAAACGGAAGAGAGTTTAAATTCTATAAGTTCAGAACAATGTGCGTCAATGCAGAGCAGCAGCTCGAGTCGCTGAAGAGCCGAAATGGTCTGAGAAAGCTTAAAAGGGCATTTTAAAGGAAGAAAAAAGGGAAAAGAAAATTAAAGAACAGAGCAATACAAAAGGTCAAAGGAATGTGAATGGATAGTGGAACAAAAAATCAGAGGGTGTGCGCAAAACGGCGCTCCCGAGAGGGGAGGCGGCGCGCGTGAGTGAGACAAGAGAATTAGAGCAAAAATACAGTGCGTCAACTCGAAATAATGAAAAAACGATGTACACTGCCGTTGAACTTCAAAAAAAGCCGGTATATGACTTCATCAAACGCGCCTTTGACATTGTGGTTTCTCTACTGTGCCTGACAATACTTCTTCCCGTCTATCTGATAATCGCGGTCGCCATTGTAATAGACGACCCGGGAAATCCGTTCTTTGTTCAAAAGCGCGTTGGCAGAAATAACCGCGAATTTAACCTCATAAAATTCCGAACGATGTACAAAAACGCGGACGAGATGAAAAAGAAGCTCGAAATAAAGAACGAGTGCGAAAGCGTCCATTTCAAAATGAAAAACGACCCGAGAATAACGCGGGTAGGCAGGCTTTTAAGGCGAACGTCTCTTGACGAGATAACTCAGGCGATAAACCTGCTGACCGGCTCGATGACCGTCATAGGTCCGCGTCCGTTCATACCCTCGGAGCAGGCGCAGCTTCCGACGGATCGCCTCTGCGTTCGCCCGGGACTTTCCTGCTACTGGCAGATAACCGACACAACAAAAATGAGCATAGAGGATCAGCTCGAGCTTGACTACAAATACATACGCGAGCGCTCGATAAAAACAGATTTGAAGATAATTTTTCTCACAGTAAGGCATGTTTTTAAAGGGGAAAATTGCTGATCAAAGTATGAAGGAGTACGTATGAATACAAAAATAATTATCGCGACGCATAAGCCGTACTGGATG
>CANPZK010000092.1 GCA_947588875.1 uncultured Clostridia bacterium | reverse complement strand
CAAACATATAGCCGATCTCACGAGCGCCCGTTCCGATGTCGCCGGCGGGAACGTCGGTGTCCGCGCCGATGTGGCGGTAAAGCTCCGTCATAAAGCTCTGGCAGAACGCCATTACCTCGCGGTCGCTCTTGCCCTTGGGGTCGAAGTCGGAGCCGCCCTTGCCGCCGCCTATCGGAAGACCTGTGAGTGAGTTTTTGAAGATCTGCTCGAAACCGAGGAACTTTATAACGCCGAGGTTTACCGACGGGTGAAGTCTTAAACCGCCCTTGTATGGACCGATGGCGCTGTTGAACTGTACGCGGAAGCCGCGGTTTACCTGAACCTTGCCGTTGTCGTCTACCCAAGGTACGCGGAACATAACAACGCGCTCCGGCTCTGTGATTCTTTCGAGAATGCCCGCCGCCTCATACTGAGGGTTCTTCTCGAATACGGGAGCGAGAGACTCCAGAACCTCTGTTGCCGCCTGAATGAACTCAGGCTCGTTTGAATTTTTTGCTTTCAGCTTTTCCAATTGTTCGCTAACATATGACATTGGAAATTCCTCCTTTTTAATTATACTAAAATAAAAAATAAAAAAGCACATCAGCACGCCAAACTGCGCTAATGTACCCATAGTGCGTCCAGCCCCATTGCCGACTGTTTAATATAATAACACGTTAATTAGCTTTTTGCAAGAATTTTGCAATATTTTTTAGCTTAAATTGCATAATTCAGTTGCTTTTCCCAAACCGAGCGGTAATTTTAATGCAAAAATGACAAAAAATAAAATAAAAAAATCACTTTTCGCTTTTTCTTAGCCAAAGTTTAAATTGCTGTTGCTAAAATTGCCTTATTAGAGTATAATTAAAATGATTTTTTATTTCGTTTTTTAAGTAAACGGAAAATATTTGATAATTTAAACGAGAGGGGTTTTTTCAATGGAAAAAGGCAAGCAAATTTATGAGGGCAAGGCAAAAAAGGTTTTTGAAACGTCGGATCCCGATTTGTGCATAGTTTCATACAAGGACGACGCGACCGCGTTCAACGGAGAGAAAAAGGGCACGATAGTCGGCAAGGGCGTTGTGAACAACAAAATGTCAAACTTTATGTTTAAGCTCCTTGAGGAGAAGGGCATAAAAACGGACTATGTCGAGGAGCTAAGCGACCGCGACACCGTTTTAAAGAGAGTTGAGATAGTACCGCTTGAGGTAATCGTCAGGAACAAGGCGGCGGGCAGCCTTTCAAAGCGCCTCGGACTGCCGGAGGGCACCCCTATGAAAACGACGGTGCTTGAATTTTGCTATAAAAACGACGACCTCGGCGACCCGATAGTAAACGAGTATCATATTCTTGCCGCCGGACTCGCGACGAAAGAGGAGATAGACACGATAGCCGAGATGGCGCTGAAGATAAACGAAATAATGAAGGAGTTCTTCGTGAGCGTAAACATAGACCTTATCGACTTCAAGCTCGAGTTCGGCAGATACAAGGGAGAGATCCTGCTTGCCGACGAGATCTCGCCGGATACCTGCCGCTTCTGGGACGTAAACACTCAGGAGAAGCTCGACAAGGACCGCTTCCGCCGCGATATGGGCGGAGTTGAGGAGGCATACGCCGAGGTCATGAGAAGAATAGGACTTTGATCCGTACCTATGGGTGCCTATGCACCCGATTAAATCAAGTGAATAAATATTAAAGCCGAAGAAGAAATAATTAAAAGAGCTTTTGGGGTGAATTTTTTGGATTTTTCATTTGATGACTTCAAGCCGGAGGGACTGCACGAGGAATGCGGCGTTTTCGGAATATACAGCGACGGCACACTGAACCCCGCCTACGCCTGCTACAACGGTCTGCTCGCGCTCCAGCACAGAGGTCAGGAGAGCTGCGGCATAGCGGTGAACGACTGCGGCGTTATAAGCAGCCACAAGGATATGGGGCTTGTCAGCGAGGTGTTTAACAACAAGATACTCGACAGCCTCGACGGTCAGATAGCCGTGTCCCATGTGCGGTACTCGACTGCGGGCGGCAGCGTAAGGGAAAATTCCCAGCCGCTCGTTATGAGGTATGTAAAGGGCGTTATCGCGATAGCGCACAACGGGAACCTGACAAACGCCGTGGAGCTGCGGCGGGAGCTTGAGCACAGGGGCGCCATATTCCAGACGACGATAGACTCCGAGGTCATAGCTTACGTTATCGCAAGAGAGCGAATAAAGAGCCACTCGGTCGAGGAGGCGGTAAGGCGCGCGATGTACCAGATAAACGGCGCGTACTCACTGCTTGTTATGAGCCCGAGAAAGCTCATAGCGGCCCGCGACCCGCACGGCTTCCGCCCGCTTTGCATGGGCAGGATAAACGACACGGTTGTGTTCGCCAGCGAAACAGCGGCGCTTGACGCCGCCGGAGCGGAGTTCGTCCGCGACGTTGAGCCGGGGGAGATAGTCGTTGTTGACGACGACGGCGTGCGCTCGATAAAAGACCACTGCGGCGGAAAGAAGTCGCTGTGCGTTTTCGAGTACATATATTTTGCCCGCACGGATTCCGTTATAGACGGAATAGGCGTTTACGAGGCGAGAAAGCAGGCGGGCAGGATACTCGCGCGGGAGTTCCCGGTCGAGGCGGATCTCGTCATAGGGGTGCCGGAATCGGGCATCGACGCCGCGATTGGTTACAGCGAGGCAAGCGGCATACCGTATGAAAAGGGCATAGTCAAAAACGGATATATAGGCAGGACCTTTATCAAGCCGACGCAAAAGGAGAGAATGAAGAGCGTAAGGATAAAGCTCAATCCGCTTTGCAACACGGTAAAGGGCAAGAGGGTGGTCATGCTTGACGACAGCATAGTGCGCGGCACCACCTGCGACAGGATAGTGAGAATGTTAAAGGACGCCGGCGCGAAGGAGGTTCATCTCCGTATAAGCTCGCCGCCGTTTATGTGGCCCTGCTATTACGGCACGGACATTCCCTCAAAGGAGGAGCTTATCGCCTGCAACTACACCGTCGAGGAGATAGGCAAAATAAGCGGAGCGGACTCAATAGGCTTTTTGCCTGCGGACAAGCTGCCGGAAATGCTCTTAAACAGTGGCTGCGGCTTTTGCAACGCCTGCTTTACCGGCAGATACCCCGCCGAAACGACGGAGAAAATGCTCGCCGGCAAGGAGAGAGGCGGCATGAATTACAGCAAACAAAACGAGTGTATAGGAAAGAAAGGATAATCAAATGAAGGACGTTTACGAATCCCCGCTTTCATCAAGATATGCCGACAAGAAAATGAAATACATATTTTCGCCCGACAAGAAGTTCAGAACCTGGCGCAGACTTTGGATAGCGCTTGCCGAGGCTGAAATGGAGCTCGGACTGCCGATAACTCAGGAGCAGATAGATGAGCTTAAGGAGCACGCCGACGACATAAATTACGACGCAGCGGTCGAGAGGGAAAAGCTCGTTCGCCACGACGTGATGTCGCACGTTTACGCCTACGGCGTGCAGTGCCCCAAGGCCAAGGGAATAATCCACCTCGGCGCGACGAGCTGTTATGTTGGCGACAATACGGATATTATAATAATGACGGAGGCTCTCGAATATCTCAGGGACAAGCTCGTTACCGTAATAAAGGAGCTTAGCGCCTTCGCCATAAAATACAAATCTCTGCCCACACTCGCCTTTACACACTTCCAGCCTGCTCAGCCGACAACGGTCGGCAAGAGAGCCACGCTCTGGATACAGGATCTGCTGATGGACCTTGAGGACGTCGAGTTTCAGCTCGGCAAGGCGAAGCTTTTGGGCTCAAAGGGCACCACGGGAACTCAGGCGAGCTTTTTGGAGCTGTTTGACGGCGACCACGAGAAATGCCGCGAGCTTGACCGCAGAATAGCGGAAAAGATGGGCTATAAGGCGTGCTTTGCCGTTTCGGGTCAGACCTATTCGAGAAAGCTCGACCATCAGATGCTCGCCGTGCTCAGCGGAATAGCGCAGAGCGCCGCCAAGTTCTCCAACGATATAAGACTTCTTCAGCACTTGAAGGAGATAGAGGAGCCGTTTGAGAAAAATCAGATAGGCTCTTCCGCAATGGCGTACAAGCGCAACCCGATGAGGAGCGAAAGAATAGCGAGCCTTGCGAGGTACGTTATAGCCGCAGAGCTGAATCCCGCAATGACGGCGTCCACCCAGTGGTTCGAGAGGACGCTCGACGACTCCGCTAATAAGAGGATAAGCGTAGCCGAGGCGTTTTTGGCGACCGACGGAATTTTAAATCTGTACGCGAACGTCGCGGACGGCCTTGTCGTATATGAAAAGGTGATAGAGCAGAGACTGCGTAAGGAGCTGCCGTTTATGGCGACCGAAAATATTATGATGGACGCGGTAAAGGCGGGCGGGAACCGTCAGGAGCTGCACGAGCGCATACGCGTTCACTCGATGGCGGCGTCGAGGGTCATCAAGGAGGAGGGCGGCGAGAACGACCTGCTCGAGAGGATAGCCGCAGACCCGGCGTTTGGGGTGACGCTTGAACAGCTAAACAGCATAATAAGTCCCGAAAAGTATGTGGGCCGCGCCCCGCAGCAGACCGAGGACTTTATAAACAACGATGTGAAAAACGCCCTGAAGCCGTACGAGGGTATGGAGAATTACAGGGCTGAGATAAACGTATAATATTGATGCCGGCTCGATCCGGCAAGCCCGCGCGCTTCGCGCGCGGGCGCGGCGGCTGCCGCTTCCTCGCGGAGCGAGGAAGCCGATAGCCGTGTAAAATTGCCGGAGGGCAATTTTTTACACGGCTATCGCCTGAGCTGCCGCAGGCAGCTCAGGGCAGCCGCCGCGTTAGAGGTAAAGCAAAGCTCGGAAATGTTAGCCGTGTCCCCGTATACGGAGACAGGGCTAACCTCTCTGTCGTTATATCGGCTGAAATAAACAAACGGAGGAGATAAAAATGATAAAAGCAATAGTGGGCGCCAACTGGGGCGACGAGGGCAAGGGCAAAATAACGGACGTCCTTGCCGAGGATTCGGATATAGTTATCCGCTTTCAGGGCGGAAGCAACGCAGGACATACGATAGTCAACAATTACGGCAAATTCGCCCTGCATCAGCTCCCGTCGGGCGTCTTTCACAGCAATATAGTTAATATAATCGGCAACGGAGTCGCGCTGAGCGTCGAAAATCTCGTAAAGGAGCTTGCGGATCTGGAGTCAAGAGGAGTGCCCGCGCCAAAGGTACTCGTGTCCGACAGAGCGCAGATAGTAATGCCCTATCATGTGGCGTTCGACTGCTACGAGGAGGAGCGCCTCGGCAAAAATTCCTTCGGTTCCACAAAATCGGGTATAGCCCCGTTTTACGCCGACAAATTTTCAAAGATAGGCTTCCAGGTCAACGAGCTTTTCGACGACGTGGATTCCCTCAAGCAGAAGATAAAGCATGTCCTTGAAATCAAAAACGCGACACTGAAAAACCTATATAATAAGCCGCCGATCACCGAGGAGGAAATATTCAATAAGCTCATGGAGTACAGGGAAATGCTCGCGCCTTATGTGGCGGATACCTTCGATTTCCTCTACAAAGCGGTGCGCGACGGCAAAAATATCCTGCTCGAGGGTCAGCTCGGAGCGCTGAAGGATACGGACTTCGGCATTTACCCCATGGTCACCTCGTCGAATACGATAGCGGGCTACGGCGCGGTAGGAGCGGGAATACCGCCGTATGAGATAAAGGAGATAGTTACTGTCGTAAAGGCGTATTCGTCGGCGGTGGGAGCCGGAGAATTTGTAAGCGAGATACACGACAAGGAGACCGCAGACGAGCTGCGCCGCAGAGGCGGAGACGGCGGAGAATACGGCGCGACCACGGGCAGACCGAGAAGAATGGGCTGGCTCGACCTTGTCGCGACGAGATACGGCTGCCGCGTGCAGGGAACGACAAAGATAGCCTTCACGGTTCTCGACGTGCTGGGTTACCTTGACGAGATACCGGTGTGCGTGGGCTATGAGCTCGACGGCGAGGAGATAGACTACTTCCCGTCTACGACAAAGCTCAAGAGATGCAAGCCGATACTCAAAAATATGCCGGGTTGGAAATGCGATATTTCGGGCATAAAGAATTACGACGAGCTTCCCGACAACTGCAAAAAATATATAGAGTTTGCCGAGGAGCAGATAGGAATACCGATAGGAATAGTATCAAACGGAGCGTCAAGGGACGATATAATTTACAGATGATCTGAAAATCGGGGTGTTGATATGGAGCGTAAGAATGAAGCGGTACTGGTAATGGACTTTGGAGGTCAGTATTGCCAGCTTATCGCAAGACGAGTCAGAGAGCAGAATGTTTTCTGCGAGATAAAATCGTACAGAACGACAGCGAAGGAGATACTCGAGGCGGGCTATAAGGGAGTTATCTTCACAGGAGGCCCGAACAGCGTATATGATAAGAGCGCCCCTAAGTGCGACCCCGAGCTTTTCAGCTGCGGAGTGCCGATACTGGGAATATGCTACGGTGCGCAGCTGATGGCATATACGCTTGGCGGCGAGGTGGCAAGCTCCGAGGTAAAGGAGTACGGCAACACCGAGGCGAGCTTTGATTCGGCTTCAAAGCTGTTTTCCGGACTGCCCGAAAAGGGAGTATGCTGGATGAGCCATACGGATTACATAGCAAAGCCGCCTGCCGGATTTGATGTGACCGCCAAGAGCGAACATTGTCCGGTCGTCGCAATGGAGAACAAAGAAAAGGGGCTTTGCGCAATGCAGTTCCACCCCGAGGTACAGCACACGGAAAACGGCAGCGCAATGCTCAGAAATTTCCTTTACAATGTCTGCGGATGCAGCGGCGACTGGGAGATGTCGTCGTTTGTCAAGGATACGATAGAGAAGATAAAGCGGCAGGTAGGGGACGATACGGTTGTATGCGGACTGTCGGGCGGCGTCGATTCGTCGGTCGCGGCAGTTTTGGTACATAAGGCTATCGGAAAAAGGCTCACCTGCATATTTGTTGACCACGGACTGCTGCGTAAAAACGAGGGCGACGAGGTAGAGCAGGTGTTCCGCCGCCAATTTGATATGAATTTGATAAGAGTCGACGCTAAGGAGCGCTTCCTTGAGAAGCTCAAGGGAGTGAGCGACCCCGAGCGCAAGAGGAAGATAATAGGCGAGGAGTTTATCAGGGTTTTCGAGGAGGAAGCGAGGAAGCTCGGCTCGACAGGCTACCTTTGTCAGGGTACGATATATCCCGATGTGGTCGAAAGCGGAGTAGGCGAGGCGGAAACGATAAAAAGTCATCACAATGTCGGAGGACTGCCGGACGATATAGGCTTTGTCGGACTTGTAGAGCCGCTGAGGGATCTGTTTAAGGACGAGGTCAGAAAGGCCGGCACAGAGCTTGGAATACCTGACTTCCTTGTATGGCGACAGCCGTTCCCGGGACCGGGACTCGCTATAAGGGTTATGGGAGAGATAACCGAGGACAAGCTCGATATATTAAAGGACGCGGACGCCATCTTCCGCGAGGAGATAGCGAACGCCGGACTTGACCGCAGTATAAACCAGTATTTTGCGGTTTTGACCAATGTTCGGAGCGTCGGCGTAATGGGCGACGGCCGCACATACGATTACACGGTGGCTCTCAGAGGAGTGACGACGAGCGACTTTATGACGGCCGACTGGGCGCGTATACCGTACGATGTGCTTGCAAAGGTCAGCGGCAGGATAATAAACGAGGTCAAAAACGTAAACCGCGTAGTCTACGACATAACGAGCAAGCCCCCCGCAACCATTGAGTGGGAATGATTGCGAAAGCCCGAAAAATCCAGTAACCATGCGGGTTTTCGGATTTCCAAAGTGCCTTTTGA
>CANPZK010000091.1 GCA_947588875.1 uncultured Clostridia bacterium | reverse complement strand
TTAAATGTATATGGGATTATCTCGCCGTCGTCGTTGCTGTTAGGATCAAGGTCAACGGTGAGGTTGTAAACCTTGTCGCTGCCGCTATATATGAGCTTATATTTATCTTGAGCATCCCAGCCGTCCACGCCGCGCACATACAGGGCGTTGGTGTCGTCACGCGGGGTGTACGTTTCCGTCACTCCATGCGCAAGGTCTTGCGTACTTTTCGGCTCCGTAGCTGTTGCGTTCGCATAAGTGACGCACTCAACATAGAAATCGTTTGAGCGCAGCTCGCCGTAATGGAATTTTATCAGGTATCTTTCGTCGCTGCTTGCAACATCGAGCGTAATTCTCTGGGTGTCGTTATACTGATTTCTTCCGTAGGTGTTTGACTCGGAGGAACTTACGCCCTCCTTTATTTTAAACTCATACGTTCCCGGGTCAACGTTGGTAAATTCCTTTCGCCACTCCGCTATGGCTCCGCTTAGCGCGGGAATATCAAACTCGCTCTCGTATTCCCTGCCGCCGCTCGTCCATACCTTTTTAGTAACGTCGTATACGGCGAATGCGTCTGCAATACTTTCGCTGTCGCGCTTCTCCTCCGCAAACAGCCCCACCGTGGCTGCCTCCGAGAAGTGGTGGTTTCTGTCGTCCTCGCTTATCAATTCGCCGTCGGAGTTAAAATATTTCGCCTGAGCAACAATTTTTCCGTTATACCGAGTTTCCAAATCGGCGGAATTCTCTGTTTCTTCGTCATAGAGGACATAATACTTTGTCATTCTGTTGGCGAAATCGGCTGTCCACGAGCTTGAGTCGTCGGCGGTCACACCGGTTTTTACGTCCATTATATATTCCCAGTTGTCGAGTATTGCGGTTGAGGTTGAGGCCTGGGAGGTGCGGTAAGCCCAAAGCACGGGGGCCATCTGCGCCGCATAGAGATTACTATTAAACGTCACCGTGCCGTTTGAATCCGTGGTGTTTGCAAGCGACATAACGGGCTTTGAGTAGTCTGAGGGGTAAGTGCAGTTGTCTCCTAATTCTGATAAATTAGTCTGTTCTGAATTGCTTATAAAGAACGGGGAATCCTGAACTTCCTTGGTAATATCATCCTTCTTTGTGTCGCTCAGGTAAGAATGCTTTAGGTCGGACGCCATATAGCACTGAAGCTGAGGATAATACTCCTTTTCGTAATTCCATACTTCGGTAGTCCAATTTTCATCATTCTCATTGGTAAAATCCGTGAGGCCGAGCTTTTTGTTCTCCTCGTCGGTAACGTCGGTAGTGGACTGAGTATAAAGCCCCGTAACGCCTGTAAGGTTAAATGCATCTTCCGGATTAGCTGCAAATGCCTTAGACGCCTCTTGAGTCGTTCCAGCTGCGTTCTTATAGTCGTTAACATCAGCCGAAGCTAAGCCGACCGCCATCTCGCGCATTGCGGTAGTCTGCATATCGTAGTAGCAATTATAAAAGTTGCCGTATTTTTTTGATGTAAAATTTTTATTAGCAGTTCTTTTGCCGCGTGCCGTCTCATTATTTACATCAAGCCCAACCGCACCGGCAAAGCCGCCTGTGGGATAATAATTGAGCCTTGCGTCACTCAATATCGCGTGATTTCCAGCGTTACCCTCTGTATCTTTATGATCTTCATCTTTAAAAAACTTATCCTCCTGCTCCAGCGCTTTGGTCTTGTCGGTTATTGTTAAAACGTTTCCAACCTCGCCGGCAGCGTAGCAATTTATGAAAAACGAGCCGTAGCCGTGTACTTTCTCACCGTTGACATCAACATAGGCGCCGTCAGGGTTCCCACTACCACCAATATCATTGACGCCATAGCCCATGCTGTAATTGTCGCAAAGTCCAATAAAGCCGCCGCAGTATTTGCCCGCGTAATCCATGCCGACCATTGACGTTGAGTAGCAGTTTTTATAAACCACCGCGGACATACCGTGCTGATCCGAGGTGTTCTTACAACTATCCCCACAATCATACTCCTGTTGCGTATGACCTTCGTCGCGGCTCGAATTGTCCAAGCCGATGAAGCCGCCCATGGCTACTTCACCCTCAACTATTCCCGACGAATAGCAATTTTCAAAATATCCCGCAATATTCTGTTTGTCATTATAGTCGGTTAATACTCCGCCCGTTTTGGTACTGTAATTCATTTCAGCACCTCCATCCGGCTTATGTGCCTGAACCCTGCCGATGAAGCCGCCGGTGTTGTCTTTTGCATATATGTCGTTGTTAGAAAAGCTGTTTCTGACTATCATATTGTCCCCGCAGGAGATAAACGCGCCGGAGTCATGACCGTATGAAAATATAATGCCGTCGGTCGAGCGACAATTTTCAATCATAGTCGGGTATTCAGAGCTTTTAAAGAAGTAATCGGGGTCATACAAATACTGCGCAATATGATATTCCGGCGATTTGGGGAACTTCGCGTCATATTGAGTTTTGACTGCCGGTTCTTCGCAGGAAATATAAGACGTAAAGCCGCCGAGGTGATCGCCGCCATACATATAACATTTTTCCACCGAGCAATTCTTTATAAACAAATCACCTGATGGCATCCAGTGATTACCATGACCATAATCAAGGTAATTTACCTGTTTTCTGCC
The DNA here is from genome assembly GCA_947588875.1 of uncultured Clostridia bacterium. Taxonomy (GTDB): domain Bacteria; phylum Bacillota; class Clostridia; order Oscillospirales; family Acutalibacteraceae; genus UBA7067. The sequence goes on along the minus strand of CANPZK010000091.1, from coordinate 5,348 downwards.
GATAAGGCCGCCCGCACCCGACGCGTTATCGTTACGGAGGTTAAAAAACGAAACATCCGAATTGACATTATATAAATAACTTCTTCCCTCTAAATTGGCAGCCACAAGGCCGCACTGCTCACTGTAAAGATAACCATCTGTAATATCAGGATTAATATCCGTATTACGAGCATTAATACTATTTAAAATCATGGAGGATTTGAAGCCGAGGTTTTTCACGATGAGGTATGGCGGCGCCATTGCAAACAAACCGCTGCCATATTCTCCGGTATTATCAGGATTGCCGTCACTCGCAATTTTCATGTTATAAATCGTGTGGCCGTTGCCCTCTATATAACAAAACGGCAAACCTTGATTCCACCAATCAAAACCGTTAGAAGGTTGAACAGGATCCCATATTTTGCCTCTATTGCCGCCAAGATCAATATCTTTTGTAATATTAATTATAGAATTATGGTACCCATCAACTGATACTACCATTCGCAAGGCATATCTGAGCTGATTTGCGTTGCTGACATTATATTTTACACATGGAACCGTTGCTTGGCGATGATTTTCATTATCATCCTCGTCACGGAAGGTATAGGTGACGTTCTCATGGGGACCTTCGACGCCTTCAGGGTGCGTGTCGTCGTAAATTTCGTCAGACGTAATTCCCAGCGAGGATGTGCCCGTCCAGTTGAAGTAAGGATTGCCGGAAATTACTTTTTTATCCATAAGCTCACTAGGATCAAGCGGCACGGTGGCATTATCGTCGATACCCTCAAACACAGCCTTCTGAATGTTGAGCCAGCGCGCATCCTGGAAATCAGACACGCTGTCATACTTGGTCTGACTTTCGACATTATTTGCCGCAGGCTCCTCGGCCGCCGCGTACATATTAAAGCCGTTTATGGTGACGACCGAAAAAGCGGTCAGAAACGACAAGGTTACGGCAACAGCCGACCTAAAGCCCGAGTTGAGCCGAGGCGCGAGCGACCTCGCCTTTGATGATAAAAAATCGCGCAATGCTCCCGTTTTCATTTTTAAGCCTCCCTATACACAAAAGCCCATCACAAATGTGTGCAGTCCATACCCTGCCCGCCGACCGGCGAGGTGCGCCGGTAAACAGGCAAATTTTTATCGTGAAATTCATAATTTCACGAAAAGCGCTTCGCCATAGCGCCCGCAAGGAAATATCGAGGCATTTTGACCACATTTTTGACCCGGAATTTTTAGAAATTTTTATAATAAATATTCCGGCAATTTTTCTATACTCCTCCTTTTCATATCGTACGACGGGTGAACGTATGTTTTTAACGTGAGCTGAATATCGGAATGGCCGAGAAGCTCGCTCAGCGTTTTTGGGTCACAGCCTGACTCTATCATATTTGTAGCAAAGGTGTGGCGCAAAGCGTGAAATTTAACCCTGCTTATGCCGAGCCGCTCAAGCGTGCGCTGAAAATGATTTTCGAGCGTTCTCGGCTCAACATATCTGCGGCTTTCGCCGGTGAGTATAAAACAGTCGCCGCCGCAGTCGAAGGAGCTTATAATATCCATGAGCTGCCTTTTTATCGGTATCTCCCTTACAGACGTCCTGCTCTTTGGCTCGTCTATATGGATTATTGTTTTTGCCGCCGCTCCGGCATCGGTGTTTTTTATTCTTTGCATTGTCTTTTTCACATTTATGCACAGCCTGTCGCCGTCTATGTCGCCCTGCCGCAGAGCGCATATTTCGCCTATGCGCATTCCCGTGTTTAAGCATATCAGCAGACCGAGATTTTTTCTCGTGGGATTTTCAAGCAGATAGCCGACAAGCCTTGTCTGTTCATCGTGGCACAGCACCTCTGTTTGTGCAAGCTCCTCCTTTGGTATGATATAGTCAAAATTTAAATTCAGCCCTCTGTATTGCTTCGCCGCAAATTTTATTATCTGCTTCAGCACGCTGACTATGTTCCTTATCGTCCTGCTTTTCAGCGGCTCCGCGCGGCTCTCCGCGTCCGGCTCGTACATCTCCCTTATAAATTTATTTATCGCCGCTTGGTCGAGCCTGTTTACGGATATTCCTCTCAGTGCGCCGACTATGTGAGTCTTCACTATCGCGTGATATTTCGCATAGGTAGACGACTTGACCTGAAGCCTTTTCAGCCGCAGCCATTCCTCCGACAGTCCGCCTATCGTTTTTCCTGCGGCGGCGCGGTTCTCACCCTCGGCAATACGCCTTAAACGGTTGTTTTTTGCCTCGGTGTATGTTCTGCCGTAAACCGATTTATAAATTGGGTCACCGTTTTCTTTAAAGCCCGATTTGTATCTCGCCTCATATCTTCCGTCCTTCCTTTTTCTGATATTTTCACCTTTTCTCGCCATAAACGCACATCTCCCTTGACCATATTAATGACCACAAATTTCTTCATCTCAGCATATTCTCCCATCTCATTTTATCATCACCCAAACTTTTTACAGCAGCCTATACAGCAATGAACATAAAATTTTTATAATTTTTTCCAATATTACTATTGACTTTGTGCTGCTACTGTATTAAAATAAATACAAATATAACATTTGTATGTTTCGCGAAATTATGAATTTCACGGTATTATTTACTATACTATAAAATATATTATAGTACAAGTGTAATTTATCTCAGCATTATCCGAAAGCCCGAAAATTTAGCTTTTCATCAATCCTTCCGAAAAAAATCCCGCCCCGACGATGGGGCGGGATTTAATATTTTTTATCTTGCGCTCACTGAGGTTAGTGCGGGCGCGCCGCGCAAGCGCGGCGCGGGGGCGGCGACCGGCGCGGCCGCAGGCCGCGCGGAAAACGCGGCGGTGCAGGGAGCTTGCTCGGGCAGAAATATGCCGCGCCGCGTTTTCGCCCATTTCCGCCGCAGGCGGAAATGGGCGGTCGCCGCCCCTCCCCGACTTTATTTTTAATCTATGACATAAACAGCCACAAGCAGAGATTCAAAGCCAAAAATACAACGTTCACCACGGTGAATACAAGCAGATACCTCGGCATACTCACCCTCTCCTTTTGAACATACTTAAACGAGATAAGGCTCGCCATTGAGGCGATAAAGGTGCCGAGCCCTCCGAGATTAACGCCGATGAGCAGAGCGGAGGCGTTGTCGGTAAAGCCCGAGAGCAAAACAGCGGCGGGTACGTTCGATATTATCTGGCTCGCGGCTACTCCGACCAAGACCTCGCCGCCGTCAACCACACCGCGCAGAAGCTCGCTTATCCACGGCACAGCGCCGAGATTTCCTATAAAGATGAATAAAAACACAAAGGTGAGCAGGAGGCTGTAATCCACGCGGAGCAGTGTTTTCTTGTCAAATATCAGGACAGCTGCGGCAACAACCGCCAAAAGCACGAGAAAATTAAGAACCCTGAAAACGCTGAGCAAAGCCGCGCAAAACAAAACGGCGTACAATATCAGCAGTCCCCTGTTTATACTGCCGAGCTCCGCGCTTTTCGATTCGAGCGAAGCGCCGACGGCGATTTTATCCCTGCCCGCTAAAGCCGAAGATGCAACGAGCAGAGCAAGGGAGAGTGCGGCGTAAGGAGCTATCGTCATAAAAAAATCGGTCGGCTCCATTTTATAAGCCGAGAACAGATAAAGGTTTTGCGGATTGCCTATCGGGGTGAGCATACTGCCGAGATTTGCGGCGACCGTTTCAAGCGTCACTATGTATATCAGCTTGTCCCGCCTGCCCGCCATTTTGAGCGCCACTATCGAAAACGGCACAAAGGTTATGAGAGCCACGTCGTTTGTGATTATCATCGAGCTGAAAAAGCACAGCAGCACGAGGGTCAGCGTGAGTCCGAACACGGTATTCACTCCGCAGAGGAGCTTTTCCGCAAGAATTTTAAACACGCCGAGCCTGTTCAGCCCCGCCATTATCGCCATAAGGCAAAACAGCAAGCTGAGGGTGCGAAAATCTATATATTCAAGATAGCCCGCGCTCGGCGGCACGAAAAACGCCGAAGCCGCCGCGAGCAAGGCAGAAAGCAGCAGCACCGCTTCCTTTTTTATAAATTCAACCGTTCTTTTCATATTTTTATCCCCAAAAAAATTTAACCGCACCAAAGCCGCCGAAAATCATATCCTGCGGCGCGGCGCGGCTGTTATGCCCGTCAAGAAAGCCGTTTTTGACGAGCAAAGGGGGAGCCTCGCTCCCCCCGTAAATCAATATAATCGTAAATCAATAAATATTATTTATATCAAATAAACTCGCTGAAGCTCTTGAGGTCTTCCGGAAGCTCCGACTCGTCGGCGGAAATCAAAAGCGTTATCTTCGTCTCCGCTTTTTCCGCGAGAACGCTCAGCTTTTTGCACAGCTCGTCTAAAAGCGCAAAATCCTTTCCGCAAATTTTGAACGTCGAATCAACGAAAATATCGGTCACATCATAGTTTCCGGCACAAATGCCGCAGATGAAACCGTAAAGCACGTCGTAGCCCTGCACCTCGTACTGGTCGGTGTCGATAAGACGAGCCTTGTGCGTAACGTCAAACGTGAGCTTGGCTCCCTTTTCAATTACGACAACATTACCCGCCGAGGTTGCAACCGCCTCATTGGCAAGTGAAATTAATTTTTTTGTTTTTCCGGTTCCTTTTTTTCCTATAAGCAAAGTTACCATAGAGTTTGCCTCCTTATATATTAACCGCAAGCGCGGCTTATTCCTGTATTAGTGAGGATAAGCTATCAGAGCCTCGCCTCAAGCGCAGACTTTTGCTCCTCGTATCCCGGCTTGCCGAGAAGCGCGAACATATTTTTCTTGTAGCTCTCAACTCCCGGCTGGTTAAACGGATTTACCCCGAGGAGATAACCGCTTATCGCGCACGCCTTCTCAAAGAAGTAAATGAGATAGCCGAGCTCGGCTTCGTCCATTTTTTCGGCAGTGAGGACAATGTTCGGGACTCCGCCGTCATTGTGCGCGAGCACCGTTCCCTGAAACGCCTTTTTATTTACATAATCCACCGTCTTGCCCGAAAGGAAGTTCAAGCCGTCCACATTTTCGGGGTCGGTGCCGATGGTGATCGTTCTCTTGGGCTCATCAAAGAGAACTACCGTTTCAAACAGGCTCCTCCTGCCCTGCTGGATATACTGTCCCATAGAGTGGAGATCCGTCGAGAAGGTGACCGCCGCCGGAAAGATTCCCTTGTTGTCCTTGCCCTCGCTCTCGCCGAAGAGCTGCTTATACCACTCGGACATCATCGTAAACGACGGCTCGTAGCTGACAAGTATCTCCGTCGTGTAGCCCTTGGCGTAAAGTATGTTGCGCAGCGCCGCGTATTTATAGCAGTCGTTAGTATTCAAATCGCAGTTTGCAAGCTCATCCTGCGCTTTTTTCGCTCCCGCCATG
>CANPZK010000090.1 GCA_947588875.1 uncultured Clostridia bacterium | reverse complement strand
TATGATAAATAAGTCCTTGTCAGAATATCTTTGCAGTCTTTTGAAAGAACGCAACCTATCAAGAGCGGAAGTTATAAAAAAATCCGAGCTTGGAGAGTTTTATACTTATCAGCTTTTTGCAGGAACGAAATCTTCACCTACAAGAGATAAAATAATTAGTCTTTCTATTGGAATGGGTTTAACAGTGGGCGAAGCAAACAGCCTGCTTAAGCTTGCAGGGCATTCACCTCTTTATCCGAGAACAAAACGTGACAGTATAATTATTATCGGAATAAACAATAGAAAAGACGTTATCAATATAAACGAAATGTTATACGATGAGGGAGAAAAGACACTTAACTGATAGAAAGTACATCGTCCAATACTTCCGCGGCTTGCGTATCTTTTGATTTTAAGGCGTGAGTATAAATATTTAGTGTAGTTGAGGTTTGAGCATGTCCAAGTCTATTCGATACCGTTCTTATATCAGTCCCCTCAGATATCATTATTGTTGCATTGGTGTGTCGCAATGAATGAAGTGTTACAGTCCTTAAATTATGCCTTTGTAAAAAACTATGAAACCATTTTGTTAAGGAATCAGGGTACATAGGCTGACCGTTCCATTGTGTAAAAAGTCGGTCTGTATCATGCCACTCACTTCCGATTTTCAATCTTTGTTCGGACTGCCATGCTCGGTATTTTTTGAGCAGATCAATTAATAAGCGGCGCAGCCCCTTTATTCGGGACTGCGCCACCATCCTACATTTTATACTGCCTTATGAACACTGGGGATATCGGCGGTTGCCTTTTTTTATTCGCTGTGATAGAATTATAACGAATTAATCGTGTAAGGCGCTGAACGCCCGTCGCGCGGCTCTGCCGCAGGCTCGAAGGAGAGTGCTGAAATGAAGAAGCTTTCAAAAACTCCGCTGTTCGCCGCAGCGGACATTTTTATAATCGCCCTCGTTCTCGCCCTTGCCGCCGTTCCGTTTTTTATCTCCGTCAAGGGCGCGGGCGCTCCATTGAGCGCGTCTGTAAAAATAAACGGCAGAGACGCGGGGAGCTACCCGCTCGACAATGCCGGAGAGTTTAAGCTCGTCGGTGAAAACGGGATAGAGATGACTCTTGTCGTAGACGGCGACGGCGTATTTGTAAAGGACTCGAGCTGCCGCGATAAGATATGCGAGAGGACCGGCAAAATAACGCGCGAGGGTCAGAGCGTTATCTGTATGCCGGGCAGGATCTCGATAGCGCTCGAGGGCGAAACCGGCGGCGCGGACGCTGTTGTGGGGTGATGAGGTGTGAAAATGTCTGCGGCTAAAAAAACCGCGCTCTGCGCGATGCTCTGCGCCGTTTCGGCGGTGCTTTCAACGCTTGAATCGGCTCTGCCTCTGCCCGTATTTTTTGTTCCCGGGTGCAGGCTCGGGCTATCCAACTTAGCGGTCATAACAGCCATTCCCCTTGTCGGCGCCGCCGGTTCGCTTTCGGTTGTCGCCGTGAAGTCGCTGCTTATACTCGTCACTCGCGGTGTTACCGCCGGAATTATGAGCATATCCGGCGGCTTGCTCAGCCTTGCCGTAATGCTTTTGCTGTTCCGCCTTGCGCGCTTCGGCTTTGTCGGGGTGTCCGTCGCTTCGGCTGCCGCGCACAATACGGCTCAGCTCGCCGCCGCAGGGCTGCTTATGGGCGACGTGCGCGTATTTTCGTTTTGGTGGCTTTATCTGCTTTTGTCGATCGCGGCAGGCGCGCTGACCGGAGTCGCCGCCGGAGTTATAATTCCGCCGCTCGGCAGGGCTCTTGGAGCGCGGTAGCGCGTTTGGCTCGGTGCGCCTTTGGGCTGCCGCCAATGCCCGTACCTGTATTCGGAGGGAGTATGGGTTCGGGCGGCGACCGGCGCGGCTGCGCCGCGCCTAAAAAACGCGGCGGCGGCAGGGCTTTCTGAGTCGAGGCTGGGTTCCCCCCGCCGCCGCGTTTTTGCGCCGATTTCCGCCGGCGGCGGAAATCGGCGGGTCGCCGCCCGAACAGTCTGTCGCCCGCACACAGCTAAAAACGAGCCGACGGCAGCCCACCAATATCGTGAATAACAACAATAACAACAAAAACAAAGCGGGAGACTGCGCGCCGAATCCGGCGGCGCAGTCTCCCGCTTGTATAAACCGCCGCGGCGGTATAATGTCATCTGAAATCTCTTTATCCCTCGATGCGAAATTCCTTCTTCGATACGCCGCATATGGGACATCTCCAATCGTCGGGAAGCTGGTCGAAGGGTATGGTGTGCTCCGAATCCTTGTAAGCAAAGCGGCATATCGGGCAAACGTATTTGAGCTGAGGGCTGTTGTCGCCCTTGTCGTCGCCTTCGCGGTATGTCGGCGCGTTTTTCGGCGCTCTGCCCTTGATAATGCGGCGATAATAGTCATACGTCATCGGCTTGCCGGAGTAGTTGTCGCTTCCCGCCTTTACCTCCGCGATGAATATCGTGTGGGTCATGGTTTCAACGGAGTTTATCACCTTGCATAAAAACCAGCAGCAGATGTTTTCACGTAGAACCGGCACGTTCTCGCGCAGCACCTTGTAATTCACATTGGCGAGCTTATCCGACGTTCTGCCGGAGCTGAAGCCGAGCGCGCCTATTACCGTTCCGGAGGTGTCCTCGGACAAAACGGAAACGGAAAACTTGCCGGTCGCCTTTATCCTCTCGTTGGAGTAATTGTCATGATTAATGCTGACGGCAATGGTGATAGGCGAGGAGGTCACCTGAAAAACAGTGTTGACTATGCAGGCGGAGGGATAGCTTTCGCCCTCGACTCCGACGGCATACAACCCGTATGACAGCGTTCTAAGTATTTTTGAATCCATTATTTCACATCCCTTTTTATATTGTAATCAGTATAGCACAGTAATTTTGATAGCGCAATAGATATTTTGATTAATTAATACAAAAATTCCGATAGAATACACCAAAATTTGAGTTATATAATCAAAAAATCTCACTTTTCTAATGCCTGCCTATTTTTTCCTGAACCTGCTCAGCGGAGTTACGCTTCCGTCGGGCGTTTCAACGTCTATGCTTTCAAGCTGCGCCTTGAGATTGCCCCTGAATTCATTAATGTACTCCCTGTAAAGAGCCTTTTGCTCCGCCGCCTCATCTGCGCTTAGCCCCTCCGACTTCTTCTTTTTTGCCAGCTCGTTTATCCTTTTGACCATTTTTTCGTCCATATTATACCTCCGTGTCCGGCTGCCGGCTTATGTCGGCGCCCTTCTTTTTTTCTCTCATTTCTCGGAAAAATCGCTTTAATATATCCGAACATTCCTCCCGCAGTACGCCGGAGGTCACCTGCGGCTTGTGGTTGTACGGATATTCAAACATATGCAAAACGCTCTCGATTGAGCCTGCCTTTTTGTCGGCGGCGCCGTAAATAACTCTCCTTATCCGCGAATTTATCAAAGCGCCCGCGCACATCGGACATGGCTCCAGCGTGACGTAAAGCTCGCACTCCCAGAGCCTCCAGCCGCCGAGAGCTTTGCAAGCCTCGTTGATAGCGGCAAGCTCCGCGTGTACAAGAGCGTTTTTATCCGTTTCCCTGCGGTTATATCCGCGCCCGACTATTTCACCGTTTCTCACTACGACCGCGCCGACGGGAACCTCGCCGAGAGAATAGGCGAGCTCCGCCTGCTCAAGGGCGGCGAGCATAAGGTTTTCGTCGCTCATGATACGATATACTGAAAGGCGGTCATAAGCGCCATAAGCGCCGCAAACACGATAAATCCGGGAGAGGCAATGAACGAAACTGCCTTTTGCTTTTCGCTTATGAGCGATTGCGGACGATTTAATCTCAGAAAATCCTTGTCGCGCCTTGATAGCTTGACAAAGGCGATAACTGCGAGCGTTAAAAATACGGTGTAATATATCAAAACGACAATATCGGGAACGGTGATTTTTGTACCGGGGATAAAGCCGCCGCAGGTGTTTTCAAGTATGTCCATAACGACCGCGAGAAGGTTGTTAGAAAAATGCAAAATCATAGGGAATATGAGCGAGCCGGTGTACACTCTGATATATCCGAAAAACAGCCCGCCGAGAAAGGCGAACGGGATTTGCTCGAAGTTGCCGTGCAGCAGCCCGAACAGCAAAGACGACATAACTATGGCGAAGCCCTCGCCGTAGGGCTTTAACGAGCCGAGTATCGCGCCTCTGAACATATACTCCTCGCTTATCGCCGGAATAATGGCGGTGCATAGAACCTCTACGGCGATATAAAGGGGCGTAATCTCGACATTGTCGGCGCCGATTATGCCGTAGGATTTTTGGCTTATGCCTATCATCGAGAGGCTGTCGGAAACTATCTGCGAAAAGAGGTTGCAAAGCGGTATTGCCGCCAGCCCTATACTCAGCGCGGCAATACAGCGTTTAAAGCTGCGCACCGGCTTGAAGGTAACCGCGTTTCGCATTTTTGTATTTGTTATAAGGATCAGGAACGTGCCGCCGGCGAACATACCGACCATTGAAACCATCGCGTTTTCAAGCTCCAGGAAGGAGGCTTCGTCTGCCGCCATAAATGAAAGGGAGATTGCTATTGCAAGTAGGTTCATCAGAATATCGACAACAAAGACCGACCAGCCGGAGCGATTGCCGAGCTTCCTCACAAGTCTTTTTTCGTGCCTTATCTGAGCCGCGCGTTTTTCCTCGGGGGTCTGCTCTCTGACGGGGGGATATTGGGGGTATGGAGAGTATTGAGGGCGCGGGCAGGCGGGCGCAGGCGCGACGTATCCGCCGTTATATGGGTACGGCGGTTGAGGCGCATTAAAATTGTTTAAATTATTTGAATTGTTAAAATTGTTAAAATTGTTTAAATTATTGAAGCTATCCATTTCTATTCTCCGTGCGGGGCTGTCGCATATATTCTCGGCCGCATTGTACGGGAGCCGCAGTACCGGGCGGCGACCGCAAATTCCCGCCTCCGGCGGGAATTTGCCGAAAAACGCGGCGGGCTCGGCTCTGCGTTTCGGGGCTGAGTCCCTGCCCCGCCGCGTTTTTCCGCGCGGCTGCCGCCGCGCGGGTCGCCGCCCGAATAAGCTCCTGCACAGCACGCGGCGAAAGCCGTGCTATGCGACAGCACAGTTGTTACAGTTATTTGTGATTGCCAAAATACAACTAAATAATTATATCATTTCAGGGCAGGTCAATTCAAGCAGATAAATATAAAGTTTTAGTGAACTGTTCCGCAGTACAAACGGACGCAAAACATTTTTCCAAAAAAAAGAAATTTCCCTCCTACCTCCGCATTTGCCGAAAATTGATTTATTTTGAAAACAAAAGGCTCTGCACAGTTAAGATAATGTGCAAAGCCCTGAAAATAAGCAAATTTTATTATCACAGACGAGTTAAAACCCGTCTTTCCAAAGCGCGATACAAAACACGCTCATAAAAGGCTCTATGCTTTTCAAAGCCGCCCCGTCAGCCCGTTTTTGCTCCGCGCCTCAAATCAAGCATCATTTTACATTCTGCATGAGCATTTCCTTTACCTCTTTTTTCGTTTCAAGCAGCATTACCTTTTCCGCGAGAGCCTTCGCTTCATCTACGCTCCACAGCGAAATAGTCCTTCGCGTTGCCAAAACGGAGGTGGGGCTTACGCTGTACTCGTCAAGCCCAAAGGCTATGAGAAGCGGAATGAGCAGCGGGTCGGCTGCCGCCTCGCCGCACATACCGACAGGTATTCCGGCGTTTTTGCCCGCCGTTATTATATTTCTTATCATTCTCAGCACAGCCGGGTCATAAGCCGAATAAAGATACGCGACCTTTGAGTTTCCCCTGTCCACGCACATCGTGTAACCGGTCAAATCGTTTGTGCCTATGCTGAAGAAATCGGACTCGCGGGCAAGCAGATCCGGCACCACGCCGGCGGCCGCGGTTTCAGCCATTGCGCCTATCTTTATATTTTTATTATACTCTATGCCCTCGCTGTCAAGCTCCGCCTTTATTTCCTCGACCAGCGCGCGGACGCTTCTCATCTCGTCCACCGTTGTAACAAGCGGCACCATTATCCTTATATCTCCGAACGCGCTCGCCCTGAGCAAAGCCCTCAGCTGCGGCTTATACACGTCCGGCCGCGACAGGCAGTAGCGCACGGCGCGGTAGCCTAAGAACGGATTATCCTCATGCTCAAGTCCGAGATACGGTATTTCCTTATCCCCTCCTATGTCGAGAGTCCTTATGATTACCGGCTTATCCTTCAATGTGACAGCCGCCTTGCGGTACGCCTCGAATTGCTCCTCCTCGCTCGGGAGAGAGGTATTGTCCATAAAAAGGAACTCGGTTCTGAACAGACCCACTCCCTCGCCGTCGTGTTCGAGCACATTGTGAGCGTCAGCCGGTTTGCCTATGTTGCAGCACAGCTCGAGCTTTACCCCGTCGGCTGTTTTTGTTTCCTTGCCTATAAATTGCTTCAGAGCCGCCTTTGCCTCCTCAAAGCTCCTGCGCCTGTTATCGTAATCGTCCTTTTGCGCTTTGTCGGGCGATACTATCACGCTTCCGCCCGAGCCGTCCGCTATGACCTCGTCCCCGTCCGAGATAAGCTCGGTAATATTGGGTACGCTCAAAACCGCCGGTATCTCCAGCGCCCGCGCCAAGATTGCGGAATGTGAGGTGAACCCTCCGGTTTCGGTCACGATTGCCTCTATGTTCTCCTTCTGTATTTCGGCTATCATGGACGGCGTTAAGTCCTTCACCACTATCACGCTGCCCGCCGGGCATTCGCCTATGTCCATCTCCGCCCTGCCGAGAAGTATCGACAGCATACCCTTTCTTATGTCCTCGATATCGGTCACTCTCTGCATCGTCAGCTCGTCTCCCGTTGAGCTGAACATTGCCGAGTACATATCGCACATCGTTTCAAGCGCCTTTTCCGCACATTCGCCCTCCCCTATGAGCCTCTCTATCTCCGACTGCATAAAGGGGTCGGTTATCATCATAATGTGACCTCTTATGATTTCCGCCTCTTTTGCGGAAACGCTTTTTTCAAACTTATCCGCCTTCGCGCTCGTTATGGCGGTAAACCTGTCTACCGCGCCTTTATATCTTTCGATTTCCGCTCCGGCGTCGTCGATCTTTTTTGCCTCATAGGACAGATCCTGCTCCTTAACAATCACCGCTTTGCCGATTCCAATCCCGCTTGAGGCGGCTATTCCCTCATACGTCATAGTATCACTTTCCTTTCACTGATAATTAAACTGCGATCTTTTTTTAGAGCTTTTATATGCAATTCCTAAAAGGAATTATTTAAATCCCTCGGCAAAAAACAATATAATTTATATTATTTTTCAGTCTTCCCATTTTATGCTTTGATATGGATAGCTTTGCATTTTTCGCATATATTTTTACATTTATATTCTAAACTATTAGACAAAATTTGTCAAATATTTTTTGCTCTTTTATTTATTATCTACATATAATTTTCATATGCTCTCAAAGATTTATTCTTAGCTCACGCTCGTTGACCGCAGCCACAATTTATTTTTTTGCTTGCAGCCTAATACCGCTTTGGGGCTTGTCGCCCCCGAGGCGGCGCTCGTTGACCGCAGTCGTCGCTGCTTGGCGCTCGTTGACCGCAGCCGTCGCTGCGCCCCTGCGCCCCTGAACGGCGTTCCCGTTGACCGCAGCCACGCCGCCTGCGGCGGCACGGCTGCTGGTTTAATGTTAAGTTATTTTGGGGGAGCTAACGCTCCCCCAAGCCCCCACTTGCCCGCTCAAAAAATTATTTTTATCCCCACTCTCTGCCACGGAATTAATTTGCGGGTGCAAAAGCTCAACTTTAGAAAAATCTTTGCGCGAGTAGCAGGGGCTTGTGAGCGGCGCAGATATTAATATTGCAAATAAATCCTTTTAGCAAGTGGCAGAGGACTTGCGAACGTCGCAGATATTAATATTGCAAATAAATCCTTTTAGCAAGTGGCAGAGGACTTGCGAACGTCGCAGATATTAATATTGC
>CANPZK010000089.1 GCA_947588875.1 uncultured Clostridia bacterium | reverse complement strand
TGCCCACCAAAGTCGCACCAATAACCGTCCCATGCGTCCTCTCCATTGGGCTACTCCCAAAGAGTCCCTTTCGGCTTTCCCTGTCCAAGATGATTGACAAACCTACAGTATTATATAATATGGCAAAACGTGCAAACGGCAAAGGAACAATCTACAAAAACGAGAAAAAGGGGCTGTGGTGCGGTCAACTGTCCCTCCGCGACGACGTGACGGGCAAGCTGAAGCGCAAGGCTGTGTACGGTAAGACGCAGAAGGCAGTCCGCGAAAAGCTGGAAAAATTGAAGGCACTGCAAAACGGCGGCGTGAAGCTGACGGAAAGGGCGCAGTCAGTTCAGAGCATTTTAAGACAAGCTATTGACTATCAGAAAGCCACAAACGAAATAAGCGATGTTTCCTATCATAGGAAAATCGAAACTCTGAAAATTTTAGAGCGATATTATTTTGTTGCGGGAAAAACGGTCGATAAAATTACAGATGCAGAAATCACCGATTTTTTAATCAGTATAACCGATTATTCAAATTCAGTAATCTCTAAGGTTTACGGATTGTTGAATTTTGCGTTTAAACAGGCGGTATTCAGTGGATACATCAATTATAATCCGCTGGACAACAAACAGCGGTTTAAGCGGCCCATATCCAACAAGCCCAATAAGAAAATATCGGCATTTACGATTGCCGAGCAGCGGGAGTTGGTTTCTGCCCTGTTAGCCGACAATTACGTTTTATACCGTGAACAGATGTTGATTTCACTGCTGACCGGTGCGCGTATGGGTGAGATAAATGCGTTAATGGTCAGGGATATTGATTTTTCTGAAAATACAATTAATATCAATAAAACAATTTCACGCGATATAAACGACCGTCCGATCGTCGGCAAAACAACAAAAACATATGCGGGGCAGCGCACACTGCACGTCAGCTCCGAGATAATGGCGCTGATTAAAAATCATATAACAAATATCGCTCCCGACGACCTGTTATTTACTGCGAAAAATGGAGCGTTAATAACAACGTCCCAGGTCAATATGGAATTTAAGCGATTTTGCGAATCAAAAAACATCGGAAACGGATATAATGTTAATCAGCATATGCTGCGCCATACCTACGCGACCCGTGCGATTGAATCGGGAATGCCTGTGCCGGTTTTGCAAAAAATATTAGGTCACACGGATATAAAAACCACGATTAATACATACTGTGATGTCTTCACGGAATACGAGCAGAAGCACATAGACGTGCAAAACACATATCTGACAGAGCGGGGGTTAAATATCGCGTTTTAAGCTGCGGTGATAATGCAACAGTAATGCAACGGTGAACATAAATAAACAAAATGTGTAAATACGCTGAAATCTTTAAAATCGCAAAAATGGCGCAAACAGTGAATTTGCGGGCATACAAAAAAATTGAGGGCGGTACAAAACCGTCCTCAATTTGGTGCGGGTGACAGGACTTGAACCTGCACGGTGTTGCCACTAGAACCTAAATCTAGCGCGTCTGCCAATTCCGCCACACCCGCAAATTTATAAAATCATGATAGGTTTGCTGAAAATATCAATATTTAATTGGTGTGATTTAAAGAGAGCAAACATATTGTTGCCTTATCAATATTTTATATTATAACGCGTCGAATATTTTTTGTCAATAACACACATTTGGTTTAGAAAACTTCATTTTTCCAAGGTCTCTTTTTACCTGTCCATCCCTTTTCTTGCCAATAGTTTTTATCTGCTTCGTTAAATCCGTTGCGATGGAAGATACGCATAGCAAAAAATACAACCCGTGTCAGCAGACTCATATGAACTTTCCCGCTGTGACGTTTGATTTTTTCGGCGACAGAGGTAGTTTTCTTATCGATTTTTTTCAAAACCTTCTCACTCAGATGAGAATATCTTGTTTCAAAAACAGCAAGTCCAATTTTGTATCTTTTGGGAACTCCCCAGAAAAACAAGCTATGAAGCATATCTTTATTCGTCGATTTCATACCCGCGCCTGCAGCTGTGGAGACGCAAACACCCTGTTTTGAAAACATTTTCTCGTTTGGGCGATGTACCATCCACATATAGCCGTAATGGTCAAGAAATGCTTTAATTGATCCTGTGCTATGAAATACATAAACAGGGCTTGCAAGGATAATTAAATCAGCTTCAAGCATAGCGGTTGTAATAGGTTTGAGTTGATTATAATGAGGGCATTTTTCTTCGGATTCCTGAAAACAGTTTGTACATCCAACACAGAACTCCCCAAAATCTTTAGGGAGAAAAAACTCAGTTATCTCGCCGCCTACCTTCTCCGCTAACAGCCTTGCAGTGTGATATGTTGAACCTTTATGATTTTGTCCGTTTATAATAACTATTTTCATAAAACCACCTTTAAAATAAAGAAAAAGCTCGAAGTCATTCCGAGCTAAATAATTTGTCTATTTTTTACTGAGGTAACGTGACCTAAATCTATCGCGTCTGCCAATTCCGCCATACCCGCGAACATAAAATATTAATTAAATCGCACAAGTGACGCCGCTCTGCGACGAATGTTATTATACATAAAAATCGATAATTTGTCAATCCGCATACGGCTTTAACAATACATTTATATTTCGATTTTAATGATATATTCGCTTTTATTGATTTCACAGCCGGCCCCGCTTTTTGGGAGCCTCCGCACGAAAGAACTGTTTGCGCACTGCTAAAAGTAATTTCTTAGGACTAT
The DNA here is from genome assembly GCA_947588875.1 of uncultured Clostridia bacterium. Classification (GTDB taxonomy): domain Bacteria; phylum Bacillota; class Clostridia; order Oscillospirales; family Acutalibacteraceae; genus UBA7067. The sequence goes on along the minus strand of CANPZK010000089.1, from coordinate 5,294 downwards.
TTTTCTCTTTCGACGTTTTTAAATGCTACTGAATTTTGCAGTTTATCGGCTGTGCCTGCGACTACACCGTAAAAATTGCAAATGGACACAGACTGAGGCAAAGAGTGCGATAATCGGGCTATTTAATTAAAAAGCCGCTTTTCAGCGGTTATACGGCACGGCCGATTTTTATGATAAAATAATAATTCACCGGAGTTTTTAACGTTACTGTCGTTTTGAATCTTCCGTCCGCTTTTTGGGTTATAAGCGCTCTGTTGTATTTTTGCAACATTTTCTATCATCCGCAGTTCATATCCGCCGTGGTTTTTCCAAATTTTCGCCTTGACAGAACTTTGACAGCCGCCGCTTTATGTAGCTGCGACTCGGCTTAATAACAAACGCCGCCGCGTTTACATATTGCATCAGCGCAGACAAGTAACGTCTGCGCTGTTTAAATTCAGCCTTAACAGAAAATATTATACCGAGCGATACTTAATTTTTAGATTTTTAGTTTTCGTTTTCTATTTCGGTTATCATATTCACTCTGTTTATATGCCTGCCGCCGTCAAACGGCGTTTCGAGAAATATCTTAGTGAATTTTACCGCCTGCTCCTCGCTTATTACTCTGCCGCCCATGGCGATTATATTTGCGTCGTTGTGGCGGCGCGTCATCTCCGCGCAGAATTCATTAGTCACTACGGCGGCTCTTATGCCCTTTACCTTGTTTGCGGCAATAGAGATCCCTATTCCCGTACCGCAGCAGAGAACGCCCTTTTCACATTCGCCGTTTGCAACCGCGTCTGCCACCAGCTTTGCATAGATTGGATAATCGACCGATTCCTCGCTGTACGCTCCAAAGTCCTTATACTCGATATTGCTTTCCTCAAGATATTTTTTTACCGCCTCTTTTATGGCGTATCCGCCGTGGTCACATCCAAGCGCTATCATTTGTTTTCCCCCTTATTTTTAGCCGCCAGCTCTCTTTCCGCCTGTGAAAGGCGCAGATACGACGGCATAAGCGCCGCCGCGCTGACAGTTTCATTTTTCTTATATTTTTCAAATGCCGCCGCCGCAACCGAGGACGCCTTTTGATACCTCAGCGCCTGTGGGGCAAGCTGAATATTTTTATTTGTATCCGTTTCGCTTATCAGGCTGTATGCAAGATTTGCGCCGTCGCCTACAAGGACAATATCGCCGTCTATGTCCTTTAACTCGCCGCTCAGCTTATCGACCATAATCGCTCTGTCGTCGCAAAGCCTTCTTATCCCGCCGTTTTCAATTCTGAACAGCGCGTTGTAAAACTGCTTGCAGCGCGCGTCCATCACTGCGCAAACCGTATATTTTCCTATCGGCGGCAGGTTATACGCCATAGCCTCGAGCGTTGATACGGCTATGCACTTTTTATTCAGCGCCGCCGCCATTCCCTTTACCGAGCTTACGGCAATGCGCAGTCCTGTAAACGAGCCGGGGCCTGCCGCTACCGCGAGGACGTCGATTTCCTCGAGATTAAAGCCCGCCGTGTCTAACATTTCCCGCGTCATCGGCATAAGCGTTCTGCTGTGCGTGAGTCCCGCGTTGAGAAAGCTCTCTCCGAGCAGCTTGCCGTCCTCCGTCAACGCGACAGACGCGGAAACCGCAGAGGAGTCAAACGCAAGTATTTTCATCTATGCTCTCCCCCTCTATGCTTATTATCCTGTCGTTTTGATTTTCGCCCTGCTCTATCCTGATAATTATGCTGTCCTCCGGCAGAGCCTCCTCTATATTCTCGCTCCACTCGATTATCAGCACTCCCTCGCCGAGATAATCGAAAAAGCCTATCGCGTACAAATCGTCTATTCCGTTTATGCGGTACATATCAAAATGATATATCCGACATTTTCCGCTGTATTCGTTGACAAGGGCAAAGGTCGGAGATGAAACGCAGTCCTCCGCGCCGAGCCCTGCGGCTATGCCCCTCGTCAAGGCTGTCTTGCCCATACCGAGCCCGCCGAACATAGCTACGACCTCTACCCCGCTCAGCCCTTCTCCGATTTTGCGCCCGATCTCCTCTGTTTTCTCGGGAGAATCGGAATTTATTTTTATCATCAAGCTATCAATCCCTGCTTTATCACTCTTGCCGCGTCTTCGTCTTAGAACAGACCGGAAATAACGCCGTTCTCGTCAACGTCTATCTTCTCCGCCGCCGGAACTCTCGGCAGACCCGGCATTGTCATTATACTGCCGGTCAGCGCGACTACGAAGCCCGCTCCGTTTGAAAGCGTCAGGTCGCGCACCGTGATTGTAAAGTCCTTTGGCGCTCCGAGCACCGACGGATCGTCGGAGAGGCTGTACTGCGTTTTTGCCACGCACACCGGCAGGCTGTCACCGCCGAGCTTTTGAATCTCCTTGAGCGCCTTCTCCGCCTGCGCCGTATATACCACATTCTTCGCATGGTATATCTTTTGAGCGATTTCATTGAGCTTCTCTTTAATCGTAAGGCTGTTGTCATAGCAGAATCGGAAGTCGCCGGACATTTCGCACGCCTCCACTACCTTTTCTGCAAGCTGTATTCCGCCGTCGCCGCCCTTTGCGAACACCTCGGACAGGGCGAACTGCGCTCCGTTTTCTATGCAGTATTTTTCGATATAGTCTAGCTCCGTCTGCGAGTCGTTCGGGAATTTATTGATAGCGACGACCACCGGAACGCCATAGCCGCGCATATTTTCAATGTGTACTCCGAGGTTGCATATTCCCTTTTTAAGGGCTTCGAGATTTTCCTCTCCGACCTCCGTTTTGGGAACGCCGCCGTTATATTTCAGCGCGCGGCAGGTCGCTACGATGACTATCGCGCTCGGCGCAAGACCCGCGCAGCGGCATTTGATATCGAGGAATTTTTCGGCTCCGAGGTCGGAGCCGAACCCCGCCTCGGTTATGCAGTAATCAGCCAGTTTAAGCGCCAGCTTTGTCGCCCGCACGGAATTGCAGCCGTGCGCGATATTCGCGAACGGTCCGCCGTGCATTATAGCCGGAGTACCCTCTATCGTCTGCACGAGATTCGGCATTACCGCGTCCTTAAGCAGCGCCGCCATTGAGCCCTGTGCGTTGAGGTCCTTCGCGTATATCGGCTCTCCGTCAAGGTTATATGCGACGAGGATTCTGCCGAGCCTCTCTTTGAGGTCGGATATATCGCTTGCAAGGCAGAGTATTGCCATTACCTCGCTCGCGACCGTAATTATAAATCCGTCCTCGCGCGGTATTCCGTTCATCTTTCCGCCGATACCTATCACCGTATTTCTCAGCGCTCTGTCGTTCATATCAAGACATCTTTTTATGAGTATCCTTCTTTGGTCTATTCTCAGCGCGTTGCCCTGCTGCATATGATTGTCGAGCATTGCGCACAGGAGGTTATTTGCCGAGGTTATCGCGTGCATATCCCCCGTGAAGTGGAGATTTATGTCCTCCATCGGCAGCACCTGGGCATAGCCGCCGCCCGCCGCGCCGCCTTTGATTCCGAACACCGGTCCGAGAGACGGTTCGCGCAGGGCTATTATCGCGTTCTTCCCTATCTTAGCCATAGCCTCGCCGAGCCCCGCCGTTGTCGTGGTCTTTCCCTCGCCTGCCGGAGTGGGGTTTATCGCCGTTACAAGTACAAGCTTTCCGTCCTTATTATTCTTTACTCTGTCAAAGAGCTTCTCGTTGAGCTTTGCCTTATATCTTCCGTACGGCTCCAGCTCGTCCTCGGTTATGCCGATCGACGCCGCAATATCTCTTATCGGCTTCAGTTTTGTTTGCTGTGCTATTTCGATATCAGATAACATTTTATATTTCCTCCTATGCTTTTTTCTTGCGCAGAATGTTATTTATCGGCGAATCCATACGAATTAAGTATAGCATACGGAGAAGGTATTAACAAGAATTATTTTTCGATTGGATTCGGCTGTCGCGGCGGCTCGTTTTTAATTTACAGTACAAACGGGGTTTGGTTCGGGCGGCGACCCGCGCGGCGCAGCCGCGCGGAAAAACGCGGCGGCGGCTGAGATTTTTTTCACCGCCCGCGACACTTCCGCGCCGCCGCGTTTTTCTGCCCATTTCCGCCGCAGGCGGAAATGGGCGGTCGCCGCCCGAACCCTACTCTCCTCCCGCTCTCACCGAACGGTAAGCGCGCGACAGCCATTGTGAGCCGATTCGCAGTACCTATGCCCAAGCACGGCGCGGCGCCGCAGAAAATCTGCGGCGCCCACAAATATATATTAAACTACACACCTTTTCCGCATCAGAGCAGCGAGCAAACTATGTCGCCCATTTCCTTGCAGCTTACCTTCTTCGTTCCCTCTGTATAAATATCAGGGGTCCTGTACGTTTCAAGAGCCTTTGCAACAGCGTTTTCTATCGCGTCGGCAGCCTGCGGCTGGTCGAGCGAATGCTTGAGCATCATGGCGACGGAAAGTATAGTCGCGAGCGGATTGGCTATGCCCTGACCCGCAATGTCCGGTGCAGAGCCGTGAATCGGCTCGTACAGACCCGCCTTATTCTCATTAAGGCTTGCGGACGCGAGCATACCGATAGAGCCACTTATCATAGAGGCCTCGTCGGAAAGTATGTCTCCGAATATGTTAGACGTAACAATAACGTCGAACTGTCCCGGATTGCGCACAAGCTGCATAGCGCAGTTATCAACATAAAGATGATTTAGCTCTACCTCCGGGTACTCAGCCGATACCTTTATAACTGTTTCCCTCCAAAGTCTTGAGGATTCAAGAACATTTGCCTTGTCGACGTTCGTGAGCTTTTTGTTTCTGTTCATTGCCATTTCAAAGGCGACGCGAGCTATTCTCTCTATTTCGGGAACGGTGTACATCTCAGTATCATAAGCGGCAGGAGCGCCGTTTACCTCTTTTCTGCCTCTCTCGCCGAAATAAATACCGCCGGTAAGCTCTCTTACAACGAGAATATCAAGAGCCTTGCCGATTATGTCGTCTCTGAGCGGAGACGCGCTCTTGAGCGGCTCAAAAATAACGGCGGGACGGAGATTTGCAAAAAGTCCGAGTGCGCCTCTTATGCCGAGAAGTCCCGCCTCGGGGCGAAGATTTCCGGGGAGCGTGTCCCACTTTGGACCGCCGACCGCACCGAGAAGCACCGAATCCGCAGCCTTACACTTAGCTACCGTTTCGTCCGGAAGCGGCACTCCGGTCGCGTCAATGGCGCAGCCGCCCAAAAGCGCCTCGTCATATTCAACTGTGAAGTCAAATTTCTCGGCAGCCTTGTCGAGCACCTTTACAGCCTCGTCAACGATTTCCGGACCTATTCCGTCTCCCTTGAGCAAAACGAGCTTATAA
>CANPZK010000088.1 GCA_947588875.1 uncultured Clostridia bacterium | reverse complement strand
AGCCACATAAAACCGCTTATTTGGCTTTTTGTTGTGAAATGGATATATTTACCCTAACTTCACTTTGTCATTTAAGCCTCCGTTCTCGACAAACTGCGACAATGACTTTAAAATGATCGAAAACCGCTTGAATTGCGGGAATATAGAGCTTTAACAAAAAATAAATTTACATATAAAAACACAGCCGTCCAATAAATTGGACGGCTGTGTTGCTTGCTGATAGTTAATAAGATATTAAATTTCGCTCCTGCCCTCAAGCGCGCGCAAAAGCGTCATCTCGTCGGCATATTCAAGGTCGCCGCCTACCGGCAGTCCCGAGGCTATTCTCGTCACCTTGATGCCGAGCGGCTTTAATAGCTTTGAGATGTAAACGGCAGTGACCTCTCCCTCCGCCGTCGCGTTTGTCGCCATTATGACCTCTTTTATATCTCCCTTTCCGGCTCTCTCGACAAGCTCCTTTATTTTGAGCTGTTCTGGAGTTATGCCGTTCAGAGGGGAGATCGCACCGTGCAGAACGTGATATACGCCCTTGTATTCCTGGGTGCGCTCAAGAGCGATAACGTCCTTCGGGTCCTCAACCACGCAGACGGTCGAGCGGTCGCGCCTTTCGTTCTTGCAGATGGGGCATAAATCCCCGTCCGCAAGGTTACAGCACTGCTTGCAGTAGTGTATTTTCTCGTGAGCGTCGGTGATGGCGTTTGCAAACGCCTTGGCTTCGGCCTCGGGCATTCTCAAAACGTGATACGCAAGCCGCTGAGCCGTCTTTGAGCCTATGCCAGGCAGACGTTCAAACTGTTCGACAAGCCGCGCGAACGGCGCGGCGCTGTATCCCGCCATATCAGAACAGTCCCGGAATGTTTATTCCGCCGGAGAGCTTTTCCATGGTCTGCTCCTTGTCTGCCGCCGCGGCTCTTAAAGCCTCGTTTACAGCCGCAATTACTAAGTCGGAGAGCATCTCAACGTCCTCGGGGTCAACAACCTCCGGCTTTATATCGAGCGTCTTTATCTCCATTTTGCCGGTCGCGACAACGCTTACCGCGCCGCCGCCCGCCGCCGCGGTGTATTCTCTCTCTTCAAGCTCGGCGGACGCCTCGTCCATCTGAGCCTGCATCTTTTGGGCTTGGCGCGCAAGCTGCTGAATATTTGCGGCTCCGCCCCCGCCGTAGCCCTGCGGTAATCTTGCTTTCATATTAAAAACATCCTTTCGGTTTTAGCGTTACAGATAAATTATACAGGAGCGGTTGTGTGATGTCAAAGAAAATTTGCGCAATGCAGTCGGGCGTACATTTTACAGGTTGTCGAAAGAGTGCTTTCTTGTTTTTATTTATTCCTTGAACAGCCGCCGCCCGACAGAGGGCGAATAAATAAAGCCGCAGATTTACCGGCGCAAGTTAGTAAAACTGCGGTAAGCGAGAGCTTATTAAAATAATCAATGGGCGCGTTATCATAGCCGCGCCCATTCCGTTAATATTTTAGTTTTGTTTTATCAGTCAAGCTCCACCGGTCTGAGTCCCCAAATGTTGTTGGCGTAATCTCTTATCGAGCGGTCGGCGGCGAAGATGCCGGCGTTTGCGATATTGATAAGCGACATTCTGTTCCACTGCTCCTTGTTTTCCGTGTAGAGAGCCGAAGCCTTTTGCTGAGCTACGGAGTAGTCCGCAAAGTCGGCGAGAACCATATAAGGGTCGACGTTCATCAGCGAGTTTGCTATTGCGCCGAAGCGGGTGTTGTTTATCTCGTCGATAGCGCCCCTGAGGATATGGTTGTTCTGATAATATACCATCGGGTTGTACCCGTTTCTCTTTATGCTTTCAACCTCCGGCGTGGTCAGTCCGAAGAGGAACATATTCTCGCTGCCCACCGCGTCGTTTATCTCTACATTGGCTCCGTCGAGCGTACCCATTGTGATAGCGCCGTTCAGCATAAACTTCATATTGCTCGTGCCGGACGCCTCTGTGCCGGCAAGAGAGATCTGCTCGCTTATCTCGCTCGCAGGTATGAGCTTTTCGGCTATTGTCACGCGGTAATCCTCAAGATAAACTACCTTGAGCTTTTTGTTTACCCTGTCGTCCTTTTCTATCTTGTTGCCAAGGGCGATGATAAACTGTATTATCTGCTTTGCAAAGTAATATCCCGGAGCCGCCTTTGCGCCGAATATATATGTTTTAGGCGTGAAGTTGGCGTTCGGATTCTCGCGCAGCCAGCGATATGTCGAGAGAATGTGCAGGGCGTTCATAAGCTGTCTTTTGTATTCGTGCAGACGCTTTACCTGAACGTCGAAGATCGAGTCGGGGTCGACCGCAACGCCGTTGTGCTTTTTGATGTAGTCCACCATCTTGAGCTTGTTGGCGCGCTTGATGTTTTCAAGACGCTGCAAAACGGCTTTGTCGTCCTTGTAGGCGAGCAGCTTTTGAAGCTGCGACGCGTCGTTTATATAGTCCGTGCCGATAAGCTCGTTCAGCATATTTGCAAGCTGAGGGTTTGATTGATTGAGCCAGCGGCGGTGAGCCACTCCGTTTGTAACATTTGTGAACTTCTCGGGGAATACGGTGTAGAAATCGTGGAACACCGTGTCCTTGAGTATTTCGCTGTGGAGAGCGGAAACGCCGTTTACCTTGTAGCCGGCGATAACGGCAAGATTAGCCATTTTTACAACGCCGTCGTTTATTATCGCCATTCTGCCCACCTGATAGCCGTCAACGCCGCGCGCGTGCATAGCGGCGCAGAAGCGCTTGTTAAGCTCGAAGAGGATTTCGTATATTCTCGGGAGCTTTGCCTTGAAGGTCTGCTCCTCCCAACATTCGAGGGCTTCCTTCATAACAGTGTGGTTCGTGTAGGCTATCGTGCGGCTCGTCAAATCCCAAGCCTTGTCCCATTCGTAGCCGCATTCGTCCATGAGTATCCTCATAAGCTCCGGCACCGCGAGCACGGGGTGGGTGTCGTTTAGGTGTATTGTCACCATATCCGGCAAATTGTCGAGCGTTTGATAGTTTCTGAGGTGCCTGTTGATTATATCCTGTATCGTCGCCGAAACAAGGAAATACTGCTGGTTCAATCGCAGGCTCTTGCCCTCGGGGTGGTTGTCGCCGGGGTAGAGCACCTTTGTGATTGATTCAGCCATAGCGTTTTGCTCAATGGCGCGCAGATAATCTCCGTCGTTAAAGAGCTGCATATCAAAGTCGTTCGACTTCGCCGCCCACAGTCTTAAACGGCTTACGCCCTTGCCGTCGTGACCGGCGACCATGAGGTCATACGGCACGGCGACTACGTTGTATGAATCGACAATGTCTACGTTGTGGAGGCCGTCCTTCCACTCCTCGATGACTCTGCCGTTGAATTTTATCGTTATAGCCTTTTCGGGGTGATCCTGAAGCCATACTCCGCCGCCGGGGAGCCAGAAATCCGGCATTTCGGTCTGCCAGCCGTCGATGAGCTTCTGACTGAATATGCCGTACTCATAGCGCAGAGAATATCCCATAGAGGGGTAAGACTGCGACGCAAGCGCGTCGAGGAAGCAGGCGGCGAGCCTGCCAAGACCGCCGTTGCCGAGTCCGGCGTCCGGCTCCTGCTCGTAAACGCTGTCGAGCTTTACTCCGAGATTTTTAAGCGCGGTATTGAAGGTTTCCTCAAGGTTAAGATTACAGAGGTTGTTTTTGAGAGAGCGGCCCATTAAAAATTCCATACATAGGTAATATACGGTCTTTTTGCCCTGCTGAACCGCTTTATGGGAAAATTCGGAATATCCCGCCGTGAGAAGATCCTTGATAACAAGGACTACCGCTTTGTAAAAGTGCTCGTCCGTAGCGTCCTTTTGCGATACTCCGAAATTGTGGCTGAGCTTTTTGAGTATTAGCTCCTCAGCCTGCTTAGCTGTTAGGTTATAATTCATTATTTTCCTCCTCTGACTGCCGCCCGATATCGGGCCGAGTTGAAATCACCCATAATTATACACTATATCAACAGTTATTTCAACTGATTAAGCATATATTAACGCAATAATTAACCGCAGAGCGGCGCGCTCACGATATATTTTTTGTACACTCGGGCAAATTATTAAGCCGATTTTGATGGAGGAGGAGTTAAAACAAAATTTTTTAAGCAATTATGCAATAAAATATGATTAAAATTAAAAATGATTATGTACATAAATATAAAATTAGCGTTTTTTCACTTTGCCGTCGTTTAATTATGACAAAAAACGAGAAAAATTGCTAAAAAGCACTTTACAAGTTTTTAAACTTTGTATTATAATACTATAATAGGGTTCAGTATGTGAAAGGACTGATTTTTTGTGAGTGAAAAAACACGGGTTAGACTTAAAATAGTAGGCAGCGAGTTTGTTGTTTCAGCCGACGAGGACAAGGAATATATTGTAAAGATAAGCAATATGGTCGATGGAAAAATCAAGGCGCTGCTCCGTCAGAGCGACTCGATGAGCGTTGCTATGGCGGCTATACTCGCCGCACTGAACTATTGCGACGAGCTTGAAAAGGAAAAGATAATAACAGAGGAACTTCTGCGCAGGACGGAGACGAGCGAGTCCCTCGCGAGCAGAGCCTGCGGAGAGCTTGATCAGCTGAGGGTAGAGAACAAGCGGCTCAGGGAGGAAAAGCTCGGACTGCACAAGGTGATAGACTCCATGCAGAGCGGAGAGGCTCCCGCAGAGAAAGAGAAATCGGAAACGGAAACGGAAGAGGATTTGCCCGAACAGCTAAGGATACCGCTGCCGGACGCGGAGGAGAAAAGAGAAAAGGACGAGGAGCCGCAGACAGCGGCGGTACAGCCGGAGGATAGGGGCGAGGAGCCGAAGCAGACGGCGGCGGAGGTAAGGAACAGTGCGCCGGAGCAGAAGCTTGAGAAAAGCTCTGCGGAGAACGGCGCAGGAAACAGCGCCGACAGCAGTGCGAACGATAACAGACCTTCGGCGCCGCTGACGGCGCGGCAGATGCTCGAGGAGAAGCGCAGAGCGCTTTTAGAGCAGAAAAAGAATAACCGCCAAGGCGAACCGAATCAAAACAGACCCAAGCCGTTTCGTCCGGTGAACAGCGCGAAATCGGGCGGCGGAGCCTTTTCGGGCAACGGCAGGGGCGAGCCGAAGATAAATTACAGGGATAACGACAAGATCAGCGGCAGCTTCCGCAGGAGCGAATTTGCCGATTTTGCAGGAGAAGACGATATGCTCAGCTTTTTTGACCGGAGATAAATATGGGCGGCGGAATTGAAATACTTGCTCCCGCGGGCGCGTTTGAGAGCGTAAAAGCAGCCGCCTGCACGGGAGCAAGCGCTGTTTATGTTGGCGCGAGGAGCTTCAGCGCGAGGGCGTCGGCTGAAAATTTCGGAGACGCGGAGCTTACCGAGGCGACGGATTACTGCCACGAGCGGGGAATGAAGCTGTATCTTGCAGTGAACACGCTTATCCGAGACGACGAAATGCGCCTTGCGCTCGAAACCGTCAGGACGGCGTGCGAGTGCGGAGTCGACGCGCTCATCGTTCAGGATTTGGGCTTCGCCGAGCTTGTAAAAAGGGCGGCCCCGCAAATGCCGCTGCACGCATCCACCCAGACGTCGGTACATACCCCGCAGGGGGCAAGACGGCTGTATGCCATGGGCTTCAAGAGAGTGGTGCTTGCGCGGGAGCTTTCACGGCGCGAAATAGAGGAGATAGTAAGCTCCTGTCCGATAGAGACCGAGGTGTTCGTACACGGGGCGCTTTGTATGTGCGTGTCGGGTCAATGCCTTTTCAGCGCTATGCTCGGCGGCAGGAGCGGCAACAGGGGGCGCTGCGCCCAGCCGTGCAGACTGCCGTTTTTTGTCGAGGGCGGCAACGGCAGAGCTTTGAGCCTAAAGGATAATTCCCTGCTCGACTATCTTGTCGAGCTTGAAAATATGGGGGTCACCTCGGCAAAAATCGAGGGCAGAATGAAGCGGCCCGAATATGTCGCGGCGGCAGTTGACGCATGCGCGTCGGCGCTTGCGGGGGAGCTTGACGAGAAAAAGAGGTCGTCTCTTGAGTCGGTCTTTTCGCGCAGCGGCTTTACCGACGGGTACTATACCGGAAATATCGGCAAGGATATGTTCGGCGCGCGAACAAAGGAGAATGTGACTTCAGCGGACAGCGGGCTTTTTTCGCGTTTAAAGGGTCTTTACAAGGACGAGAAAAAGCGGCTGCCGCTGAAATTTAAGTTTACGCTGAAAAGCGGCGAACGCGCGAGGCTCGACGCGGAAAGCGGGAGGTTTTCGGCTTTTGCCGTGGGAGATGTGCCGGAGCAGGCGATTAAAGCTCCGACCGACGGCGACAGAATAAAAGCTCAGCTTTTAAAGACCGGCGGAACACCGTTTTTGCCGCCGGATATAGAATGTGATATTGACGGCGGCCTTGCGTTTCCCGTATCCGCCGTAAACGCTATGCGCCGCGAATGTATAGAAAAAATAATGGCGATGTACCGCTCCGGCTCGGAAAAGGATTTTATGGAGCCGAGCGGCTCGGAATATATAATAAAGCCGTACAGAACCGCCGACAAGCCGGGAATAAGGGTGAGGCTTGCAAATTGCGACGCGCCGGAGGAGATAAAAGGGTGCGAGCTTGTGTATGTTCCGCTGTTTTCGCCCGCCGAAAAAATAAGCGGCCTGCTCGATTCCGGCTTCAATTTAGGCGTGGAAATACCGAGGTGTATTTTCGGCGGCGAGCGCAGGGTGCTCGATAAGCTGAGGGAGCTTTATTCCGTCGGAGTGAGACACGCCCTCGTGTCGAATATCGGCGCGATAGATCTCGCGCTCGACTGCGGATTTACGGCTCACGGCTCCTTTGCACTGAATGCGTTTAACACGCGCTCGCTGAACGCGCTCGAGGGGCTTGGGCTATGCGACGCGGAGCTTTCGCAGGAGCTGACCGCGGAGCAGATGAGCAGGCTCGGCGGAAATATAAAAAGAGGGGCGGTCACGGTAGGAGCCGCGCCGCTTATGATAACGAGAGCTTGTCCCGTGAAAAGCGGCGGACGGTCGTGCGCCGACTGCGACAGGCACAGATATATAAAGGACAGGAAAAATAATCTTCTCGAGCTGAAATGCGACGGCTTTGCGACTGAGATATTAAATCCCGTTTTGACCTATGCCCATCAAATATTTGAAAACTCAGATTATCTTGATTTTTATACTCTGCGCTTTTCGACGGAGAACAGAGAAAAAATTGCGGAGCTTTATAACGCCGTAATAAAAAATGAGCATTTAAGCGGAAATTATACAAATGGTCTTTACAAAAGAGGAGTGATTTGAAATGAATATGGTTAAAATAAAAAGGGTGAGAGAAAACGCTGTTATCCCAAAGAGGGCGACCGACGGTTCAGCCGGAGCCGATTTATGCGCCTGCATAGATCAGCCGCTGACCATAAATCCGGGTGATCTGGCAAAGATACCCACCGGAATAGCGATAGCTTTGCCGTCTGCGGAGCTTGGGGCCTTTCTTTTCGCGCGCAGCGGGCTCGGCGTAAAGCACGGGATATGCCTTTCAAACGGAGTTGGCGTTGTTGACAGCGATTACAGAGGAGAGATTTCGGTCGGACTTTGCAACGTGGGGAGCGAGCCCTACACCGTGGAGCCGGGCGAGAGAATCGCGCAGATGGTAATAATGCCCGTATCGCTTTTGCCGCTTTGCGAGGCTGACAGTCTTGACGAAACCGAAAGAGGCTCAGGCGGCTTTGGCTCGACCGGACGGTAATCAAGGCGGTTTTGCGCGGGGCTTTAGGATTGCGGGCGAGTCAGGGGGCTGTCGCGCTTGCGCTCTTTGGTTGTCTTGAAGTGCGACAGGGTTCGGGCGGCGACCCGCGCGGCGCAGCCGCGCGGGAAAACGCGGCGGGCGTCGGTTCTTCCCCTGACAGAGTGAGCCTGCCGCCGCGTTTTCGGCAAATTTCCGCCGGAGGCGGAAATTTGCGGGTCGCCGCCCGAACACACTCCGTCGCTGGCACATAGCGGCAACGGGTAACGCGACAGCCTCGGCAGCCGTTAAAGCAAGCCAAAGCGTGCCGAGGGCAAATATG
>CANPZK010000087.1 GCA_947588875.1 uncultured Clostridia bacterium | reverse complement strand
TTTCCTTCTCGGTCGGCTTTTGAGTTGCTTTCTCGGTCGCTTTTTCGGTTGCCGGTTAGGTTGGCAACGCGCCCATTATGGAGGTGCCGCTTTCGATCTCCGTCATTGCTTCTGTTTCCTTTTCGATAGAATGTGCGGTGGGTTCCGTTTCGGTTTCCTGCTCTGCTTCGGAATATGAGGACTCGGTCGTTTCATCTTCAGACGGCGATTGATCCCCATTATTGGTCGCCTTGTAGATTATACCGGCTATTATAAAGGCGATAAGCAAAACAACAAAAATAATTATAAGAGCTTTTTTATTTACGGCGAATTTGAAATGTGACCTCGTGGGCTTTTTTATCTTTCTATCATTCAGGATATTAATGTCGTAAGCGGTCAGCCGGTTGTTGATTATGTATGCAAAATCCTCCGCCGTTATAGCTCGCGTTATAACGTCGGAGGTGTACTTTTTCACTTCACTTGTATATTCTTCACTCAATCCGGGGTAAATCAGGATTATTCGCATATCGTCATAAATTTCACGCGAATATTTTATGCTCTCAATTATTTTCTCTATCTCGTCGCCGGCGTCGGCAATCACAATTCCATGCGGATTGTATTCCGCCATAGCTTTATCTATTGTTTCCTTGTTAAAAACGCTTTCCGCCGCCAACAGATTGCTGTCGGCGGCGTTTTTAAACATCTCCTTGTAAGCCTTGCTCTCGTTTTTGTCGCAAAACAAAACGTAATTCATTATTTACGCCCCTTTTCGTTTTTCTCTGTTTTTAGAGAATTCATAAAATGTATTTTTTGAGGCTCTGTATGCTCTTCTCTGAATTAATTTTTTATCCTCTCCGAAGGTGGTCTGGCAAACCTTATACATCATTGTCGTTTTGGGGATTTTGTTTTCAAACTCCACTATTTTGTTACCGGCGATAATTAAACCGCGCCCGGGCTCATCGGAGGTTATCAGCTTCTTTTGCGCGGGGGAGAGCTTGTAATTATCAAGTATGTATTTGAGGTCGTCCTCCTTCTCGCGAAGAAATACAACAAATTCCGAGTTTTTCAGCATATTCATGGCGTGACTGTTAGTCAATGCCCTTGATATGTTTTGAGTGAGGGCAGTCGGAACGCCTCCGTATTTTCTGATGCGCTGGTAAACCGTTTCAAAAAACGCCGAGGATTTTTCATCGTTAAGGACGATTACAAACTCGTCTATCCAAACCCACGTCCGCACTCCGTTTTCCTTGTTTCTGCGCACACGCTGCCATACGAGCTCAAGGAGTATCTGCATACCGACGGTTTGAAGCTGTCCGCCCATACTATTAATATCAAACAGCATGAAACGGTTATTGTATTCTATGTTCGTATGATGTGCGAACATATCGAACGACCCGGATATATACAGCTCCAAATCGTCGCACAGATCGTCGGAAATTTTTGTATTCTGTTTCTTTAGGATATTCCAGAAGTCCTGAAGAGTGGGGAGAGGCGCTTCTCCGTTTGAGTCGAGAAAGCTCTGATACGCTATTGTTACACAGCGGTTTACCATTGAACGCTCAGAGGCGCTGAGCTGCTCGCCCTTGATTTGCTCAACGACCATCATTATAAACTCTTTCTTACTTGAGAGCGCCGAAATGCCGTTTTCCGAAAAGCTAAGATCCGTATCGAACAGATTAATATGCGTAGGCGAGTCCGGAGCTATGGACACTATCGTTCCGCCAAATTTTTCGATTATTTCTTTGTACTCGTTTTCGGGGTCTATTATTATGAATTCGTCATCGGTAAATTTAAACATGGCGGGGATCATCTCCGTCGCCTTGACGAAAAAGGATTTACCGGAGCCGGACGCTCCAAAGACAAAGCCGTTCGCGTTAAGACCCTTTGTCCGGTCAATTATAAGGAGCTTATTCGACTTGTTTTTTCGTCCGTAGCAGAAGCCGCCGCTGTCTATATAATCAATCGACGAAAAGGGAATTAGATTGGCAAGCTCGTCTGTGAGCCAGAAGAAATTAATGTTGTTTCCGCTCATACTGTTAAACGAGTTTTTCGCGATAGGGAGTACCGCCTTTAAGCCTTTCTCCTGCTGCCGCGTCAAGGTGTCGATAACGCATTGGTGCTTTCTCGCGAGGTTCTGAAGATATTTTGTCAAATCCTCAAGCTCCTCCTTGCTCCCGGCAGAGAAATAAACAAAAAGCCCTGCCTCAAACAAGTCGCAGTTTGTTCCGGCGAGCTTTTCCTGAATACGCTCAAGCTCCTTTTCCTTGTCGCGAAGCCGATACGGTATATAGCTTGAGCCTCTCTTGCTGTTTATCTCTCTGCGTTTTTCAAGCTGTCCCTCGAGCGCGTCGAGATTGTTTTTAAGTATCTGCGCGCTTTCGTCCTTATCAAGCCTTCTGATATGCTTGGATACTGTGATTTTATACGGGTGATCGAGCAGGTCGCTCAAAAACGAATCATCAATATCGCGCGAAAAGCGCTTCAGGTACATAACGCGCCCAAAATTGGAGCCGGTTTCTATGTATTTGATTGGATCGAGCCTTATGTGCGACGGTGAAACATAATCCGAAAGCGCCATTCCGTGCTTATATAGGTTCTGCGGCAGGCGAAAATCCGCGTGACCGTCCGGCTGATATATATCGTGATATATGCCGAGTATCTCTTCAGGCGTTAAAATTTTTGTTTTTACGTTTATCTCGTCCAGCGTTTTTTCAATGCTTTCATAATACTGAAACAAGGTGTCGGGGCTGTCGAGCTTGCCGTTAGGAGTGTATGATATTACGCCTACAAGCTGAGTGGTGCACTCTTTTCTCACACATTCGTTAATTCTCTTTTTCTGAAGCTTCTTATAATCCTCTTCGAGCAAGGAAAGCATTTTTGAGCTGCCTGCGAGGTTGTTGTTTTCGGAAATCAGAACGCTTTCCAGCACCGCCCTGTCATATTCCCTGTTCATCAACAGTTCTTGGTATGTCATATCGCAGGGCAGCGAGTTTAAAAGCTCCTGGTATTTTTCGTAGATGTTGTCCTGCTTTGTTTTGTCGAACGAGAGATAATCTATGTTACTAAAGGAGTAGCATAAAACGTATCTGTCACCGTCTCTTATCATACCGTTTTCGTAGATCTCGTCGAAGAACAATACGCTCGACGACTTTCTTTTTTGAACGCTGCTTTTAGCTTCTTCGACAGATAGACCTTTGCCGGGTATGATGGTTGCGTTCTTATTCTTCTTTTTCTTCATCGGAGTATATGCCGTCCTTTCTCGTGTGATAGCCTACCTTGATTTTTTTTACAAACAGGCTGAATAATACTTGTATCAGCGAAAGACCGTCTATCTTTATAAAGCCGACAGCCGCTGCGGCAAGTATTTCAAAAAAGATAATGCCCATCATAAGGTCGATTTGTACCTTTCCCCACATTCCCCATAAGGAGAGTCCCGCAATTACGACTCCGACCGCGCCTATGGCTATCTGCTGCTTGCTCAGTCCCATGATCCATGTTCCTTTGTCCACTATGTTTTTAGTTATCTTTACTCTTCGCATTATACTTTCCTCCTTTAACCGCTGAGAATCTGAGAGAATATCTTAGGCGGCTTGTTGATAAACGTACATATAGCCCATAGCCCGATAAGCGTGCCTAATGTCGGCCATGCGGAAATATCAAGCATAGTCCTTTCGCTTCCCGCGTCGGCAATCATTTGACAGCCTATTGCGTAAAGCATGGCGATAAATACGATAGATACGGCGACCGAAGCAAAGGCCATAAGGAACCTTTCAAAATATTTTTTTGTACTTTCTCCCGCCAGAAAAGCAAAGAAAACGGGCGAAATGGTAATAAGGCAGGTAAGCTCAAGAGCTCTGACCATAAGCTTGATTATACATTTCAAAATCGAAACGATGACCGCTACGCAGAATATCACCAGCGGAAGCGCGAGTATCAATGTTCTGAAAAATGTAATAAGCGGAGCAATTACCGGAATGTCGGAGGTTACCGTAGTGAGGTTCGCTCTAAGGACTAAATTAGAACCGGTTTGTACGATCTGTGAAGCTAAATCATTCAAAATCGACACGATCAACAGGCATACGCTAAACGCCGTATCAAGAAACACCTTTCCGATTATTAGCTGTACAAAGGCTTTTATCATCACCTTTGGATCGGCTATGTCAAATCTGACTACGGAATTCATCATACTTGAGAAAAACGATATAATGAACACAAGATATGAAAGGCTCAGGAAGATCGGCTTATATTGAGTGGCAAAGGACAGTATTTTTGCATATGAAAAAAACAATGTGTCCGCTTCAGCGCCGGTTCCCATCCTTATGGTTTTGCCGAAGAATTGCCAAATGCCCGAAAGAATGTTAAAGATCGGATCGTAAAAAAATCTCGTGCTCTCGTTGGATACAGATACAGCCATGTTGTGTATCTTTGATTTCAGGTCGGAGAATTCGCGAAAAATATCCTGAATGTGCGTAATATAGTTATTACATTCATAGGTGGTATGCGGATCATTGGAGTCAAGCATAAAATCGTGAATTTCCATAAAAAGTCCATGGTCATAGCGCCCCAGCGAGCGGGCAATTCTGTCCAAGTCGGATTTAACGCTGATTTGCTGACTCTCGCTGAGCTTATTAAAGTCATCGATTAATTCGTATATATCCTCGTTGTATTCCTTTATTGCATCGCTTCTGTATGAATAAAGCCTCAAAAGCGACGTGTTTTGAGTGCCGTCCGGATATTGAAAGTTTAAATTCATCCGCATATCGTCGGTGTCATAGTATGGGTCGGAGAGTGAATCCGAATATGTATATTGACTTGCAGACAGCACACTTGCCGCCGCTGAAGCTGTGCCCGATGTTAAAAGCGGAATGAAAAGCAACGACGCAAGCAAAGCAAAAACTATAATTCTTTTGTCTACGCCTTTGTTTGCCCGTTTCAGCCTTTGCAATTGTAAAGCCTCCTTTCAATTCAAGGGCAGACGGAGGATTTTTCCGTCTGCCCTTCAGGTCTATTATTAGAAGAAAATAGCTTTTACAGCGACAACCGCGCCTACACAGGCTGCGGTAACGCAGAGACCGGCTATGCCGCTGTTTCTGCCCCTTACATCCTCGTTTGTCTGTCCCTCTACAATCTTTACCAAAGACGGAAGTCCACCGCCTGCGCCGATTGCAATTGCCAATACCCAAACGATTATATTAGCAATCTGATCTGTTTGCGTTGTATCGACGTTGGGCGGAACCGCTGTTGCGGCGAGTGAATTTGTCATTCCTATTGCCATTGTAGAAGCCGCCGCCAATACGGATACTGCTGCCTTTTTCACTTTTTGCGCGGCGTTTGCCAGCCGCTTTATAATCTTTTTCATTATGTGATTTCTCCTTTGCTTCTTAATTTTTTGCCACGCTGTCGTTCATCGACTGCATTGTTTGTTTCATTGTGTCTTTAATCCTTTGGACGGCCTTTTTCATCACATCCGCAGCTACTACAACGACAGCTCCGACTCCGGCGGTAGCCGCGCCCGCGGCGGTTGCCGTTCCTGCGGCTGCGGCTGTTCCGCCGGCCCTCGCCGCCGTCTTTCCGACTGTTGCCGCAGCCTTCGTGCCTTCGGCCGCGCCTTTGGCTGCTTGTCCCGCCTTTTCGCTCGTCTGCACCGCTTTTCCGGCTCCTTCAGCCGTGTTAGCCGCGCCGCCTGCCTTTGACTCCTTCTTTGCGGGTTCTATGTATGAATAGTCGTTGTCTATCCTGTTCGGAACGCCGTCCGCGTCTATATCTCCGCCCAATACGCTCTTGATTTCGTCGTTGCTTGCGGGCTTGAGCTTAAAGCTTTGCGTCCTTGAAAATTCAAGTCCCTGCTCGGTCGGAGATATGATTCCTTCCTCAATCTTTACAAGCCCCTGTTTGTTAAGCTCCTTGAAATTGTTTATCACCGCCTGCTTGTTGGGACTGTTTTCGATGGAATTCATATCAATGCAGTCGGTATACTGAAAAACGCCCATGTCCTGAGAGGTGCCGTTCAGCTCGACGTATCCCAGCTCCTGCTCCGGCATTTGCTGTTGTATTTGCTCCATACCGGCATTGATTTGGTCGTTTTCAAATTGGTTCACAAAGTGCTCGCTCTGAGTAAGCTCCCTGCCCTTGTCGGTGAGGTGCATTGTTCCGCCGTCGTCTATTGAGATGTATCCGTCGTCGCGGGCGGAAACTATATTCCGCTTTGTTGCCTCGTAAACCTCTTTGTCAGTCGCGTATTTTTTGACGTCGGTGCATTTCATTCCGTCCACTCCGGCTATGTCCGTCATTTTTCCCGTAAATTTCATTTCCTGCGGGGAGAGCTTACCCTCCTCCGCAAGCTTTGCCTTCCTTTCCTTAACGGCTCTCACAAGACGAACTATTTCGCCGGTCTTTTGAATGCTCTGCACTCTTTTCTGCTTTCGCTCCTGCTTTTTGGCTTTGCGCTTGCTTTCGGCCTCCTCCAGAGCGGCAGCGTTTTCTCCTATGTCATACATAATCATCATCTCCTACTGTTACAAATTCGGGATTAACAAATTCCTCGTTGACAAACTCTTCGCCGGTGAGTATCTCGGCGTCCTCCGGCTCGTCGCCGTATTCCTCAATTATTTCTTCCGGGTCAAAGGGTTCGCCGATTTCCTTTTCTTCTTCGTCCGGACCGTCGAACAGCTCCGACGTCTTCTTCGCCTCATCCTTCTTTTTCCGTTCGTATTCGCTCTTGCGCTTTTCATTTATTTGACCGTAAACGTCGGCTATCCTTGTGCAAAGCGTTGTGTTGAACTTGCTTCCGCATTCGTCTATCCTCGGGTGGCTCAGCGTGTCGTATTTATTCAGATAAAACGGGTCGTTATATCCTACCCACACAAAGCACCTGCCGCCGAATTTTTTGGATTTGCCCCTCGGCTTGACAGCCTTCGGTATCTCATCCGGATAGAGTATCGGGCGGGAAACGTAATTTTCGCTGTCCTGTCCTCCGCCGCCCTGATTCATTCCCCGGTTGTATGAGCGCTGATCTACCCGCACCGTCGTGTTGCCGAGCTTCTCGGATACATACTTTTTTGTGTCTGCGTCCTTTGAGCCTAAGAACGTGAATATGTCGCAGTTTCCGATAATGCTCTCCCACGTCTTTTCGTATATGGCTTTCAGCTGTGCAAGGCCTTGCAGGACTATGCACGCGCGGATATTGTATTTTCTTATGACGGCGAGTATTTCGGGGAAGTCGGGTATTTTGCCGATATTTGCAAACTCGTCTATTTCAAGGGAAACAAGATACTTTAATCTGCCGTTCGGCTGTTCTTCGGCGACGCGCATAAGCTCGGAAAACAGCTGACTGTAAAATAAATTGGCTATGACCTTGTAGGTCTTTTTAGCCGCGGGAACAATGAGGAATATTACGGTTTTTTCAAATCCGATCCTGTCAAACTCCATCTCGTCGTTATCCATAAACACATCGACGTCCGACAGTGACCAAAGCTGCAAACGCGTTGAAAGCGTTTTAGCAATCGAGCCCATAGTTTCCTCCGGCAGATTCAACATTCCGCGCCACGATACGAGCGCCGAGGCGTTGGGATCCTTGCATTCCGCACCGTAATTGGACATACAGCGCGCAAGCTCGCAGTTACCGGAAATTTTTCCGCCTACATACGAAATCGAATTAACGAGCCTTATAACGCGCCCGAAGCTTTTCACCTCAGAACCGCTATGGAAGAGGTAAAGCATAATACAGGTCAGAAGCTCCCTTGCCGAGCCGGTAAAGAAGTCCTCCTTTTCGCCCTCGCCGGCCGAGTTCTGCATAAAGAGCGTTGACACCTCAAGAACATCCTGCTCGCTGTGCATATATTGAAACGGATTGTAGGAATTAGAGAGATTTATGTTTGTGAGGTTCAACACCTTTACCTTGTAGTGGTGATTGATAAACATTCGGTATGTGTCCCTGAACAGCTCGCCGGAGGGGTCGGTTACGACATATGAGCCGAAAAGCTGAAGCAAATCAGGTTTTATCTTTCGGAACGATTTTCCTGCGCCGGAGCCGCCGATTACCATCTCGTTGAGATTAGCCGTTTCGTCAGACTCAAGAGGAACGTAAAAATTTTCTCCGCATGGAATTCCGTTTTCCTTATCCTTTTCAAATACCTTTTTGTCCTCGTCGTCCGCCCACGACGCTGAACCTTGCTCCATATTCTTAAATTCATCTTTTTTTCTGCCGGTAATAAAGAGGATTACCATAAGCGCAAAGAGCGCGTA
>CANPZK010000086.1 GCA_947588875.1 uncultured Clostridia bacterium | reverse complement strand
ATGCGACAAGACGGCTTTAAATTATCATCGAAAAAAACCGCGATATTATCATTTTCGCTTGCAATATTAATAACTCTTTCGGCTGTTTTAACCTTTAACGCCGCGGAGGCTTTATACGCAACTGATAAATTCGCCGATGGCGAGGGAACAGTAGACAATCCTTATATTATATCCAATCTTGCAGATCTTGAAAATTTTAGGGATTATGTAGAAGACACCGACAACAATTACGGACAAGGCAAACATTTCAAACTAAACAATGACATTGATATGTTATCAGAATACGGGAGCGGAGGTCAATCATGGAATCCTATCGGCAACTACTCACATGGATTTGCCGGAACACTCGACGGAGCCGGTCACGCAATAAAAAATTTATATATAGAAGACGGAACTATGAATGGTCTTTTCGTACAGATTGACACTAGTGGCATAGTCAAAAACCTTATTGTTTCTGGCACTATCACAGGCGGCTCTAACTCCGGCGCGATTACATATTATAATAACGGAAAAATAGAAAACTGTCACAGTAAATGTGAAATCAGCGGTGCCCATCAAACAGCCGGAGGAATTGCCGGATTTAACAGCAACGGAGGAATCATACAAAACTGTTGGAACAGCGGAAGCGTTACCGCCACCGGCTTTTCCGGCGGTATCGCCGGTCAAAACTCCGAAAGCTCCACCATAGAAAACTGCTATAACACAGCGGATATTAAATCCACCGGTACTAATAGTAACAGTAGCGGGGCTGGCGGAATTGCGGGTAGAAACACGGATACTGTGTCCACACAAATTGGCGGTACAATAAAAAACTGCTACAATATCGGAAATGTTAGCGGCAGTAACACTAACGTACACAGCATAGTGGGTAATAACGGAAATTCATCGTCCGTCGGTAAAGTAGAAAACTGCTACTATCTTGATTCCCTGAGCAAAGACGAAAATGCAACTTCCAAAACAGCAGATGAATTCAAGTCCGGCGAAGTGGCGCACCTCCTGCACGAAAAGACCGAAAATCAAGTCTGGGGACAAAGCCTCGGCACGGACGATTACCCGATTTTATCGGCAGATGCCGACAAAAAGGTTTTAAAGGTTTCGTTTATGTACAAAAATCCGTCGGAGGGAACAGGGGGCTATACAGAGTACGCCGCGCGTTACACCAACCCCAACGGCACCGTGACCTTGCCGAATAATATTATTAAGGATTCCGGCGGCACCAGTTACATTATTAACGGGTGGTCGCAAACTGAAGGCGGAACAACCGCAGACTTTGACTCCACTAAGGAGATTACAAAGGATACAACGGTATACGCCATAATAAAATCTATGCGTTTCAAGCAAGAATATCCGGATCTGGTCTCAGGTGAAACGCGACACTATGGCGACGTAAACGGGGACAGCGAATACAATGTTATTGACGCTTATATTATCCGCAAGATAGTCGACGCAGGCGAGGATAATCTGGAGTCTATCGGCATTAATACAGATTCAATTGAATATAAGCTCGCCGATATTGTTTACGATCCCTCCGCCGAATCTGTCGTTAACCAAGACGATTTGGATTTTATCAACAACTACATCGTAGGAAATATAACGATTGATAAAGGTTGATTAATATAATTCTTTGATAGAGCAAACGCAGGGAGCGTTTGCTCTCTAAAAATAACATAACATTAAAACATCAGCCGTGCCGCCGAAAGGCGAGCACGGCTGATTTTCAATAATCGTTCAACACAAATTAAGGGCGGCGCAAGCGCCGCCCCAAATGTTTAGCTCCAATGGTCCACTGTGTCCTGATATACGTTGAGATAATCTCCTGCCGAGCGCGCCCAGCTGTTGTCGCTCTGCATGGCGCGGCGCACAAGCTGGCTCCAGCCGTCTCTGTTCCAGTAGCCTCCGATAGCACGCTTGACGGCTCCCATCATATCCGCCGCCTCGTACTTCGAGAACGTGAAGCCGTTGCCCCAGCCGTCAAGGCTGTCGTGTATGGAATCCTTGAGTCCGCCGGTCTCTCTTACTACCGGTATCGCGCCGTATCTGAGCGCTATCATCTGCGAAAGCCCGCATGGCTCGCTCTTGGACGGCATGAGATAAATATCGGCGGCGGAGTATATCTTTCTTGCAAGCTCAGGAATGTAGCCGTGACAGCAGCATACGCGCCCCGGGTACTTGCCCTGCATATAGCTGAAGAAGTCCTCATATTCGCGGTCGCCCGAGCCGAGGATAACAAACTGAACGTCGTGTCCCATTATCTCGTCAAGGCACATACGAACGAGGTCAAGTCCCTTATGCGCGACCATTCTCGTAACCATGGCTATTATCGCCGGCTCGTCGCGCCGCTCAAGGTTGAGCCTCTCCTGGAGTTTTCTCTTACACTCGAGCTTTCCGCTCAAATCGTTCACCGAATAGTGGGCGTAAAGCTGAATATCGTTTTCGGGGTTATAGCTGTCGTTGTCAATGCCGTTGAGAATACCGCAGAGCTTATACTGGCGGTACCTCAATATGGTGTCAAGCCCGTGAGAGAACCACGGGTCGAGTATCTCGTTAGCATAGGTCGGGCTGACAGTCGTAACTCTTGTCGAGGTTTCTATCGCGCCCTTTACAAAGTTGAGCTTTCCGTCCTGCTCCAGCAGCTTCGTCCTGTCGGCGGGGATTCCCACGCATTCGGTGTTTACCTCCCAGCCGTACATACCCTGATACTGTATGTTGTGTATTGTGAACACGCTCTTGATGTTGTGGTACCACGGGTTATGGCTGTAAAACAGGTAATAGTATGTCGGCACAAGCGCCGTCTGCCAGTCGTTGCACTGCAAAACGTCGGGGTGGAAGTCTACCCTCGGCAGCATCTCCATTATAGCCCTTGAGAAAAACGCGAAACGCTCCGCGTCGTCATAAAAGCCGTAAAGGCCGCTGCGCTTGAAGTAGTATTCGTTGTCTATGAAATAATACATAACTCCGTTGTAATGCGCCTCAAACACTCCGCAGTACTGGCTTCTCCAGCCTACCGGAACGGTGAAGTTCATCAGATAGTACATCTGATCCTTCAGGCTCTGGGCGATGTCGCCGTAAAGCGGCATTACAACTCTGCAATCCACGCCCTTATCCTTCAGCGCCTTCGGCAGCGAACCGGCTCCGGCAACGTCGGCAAGACCGCCCGAGCCCGCGTATGGATTTGATTCGCTTGTGCAATACAAAACTCTCATATACATTCTCTCCTATCTATGAAATAATATTTTGATTAAACCGTATTTGCTTTGCCTATATAAATCGGATAGGTTTCATATCCCATGAGAGCCCTGTCATTTTTAATAACAACGTCCTTGTCGCAGATAACATAGTTTAATCTCGCGTTTGAGCCTATCTTTGTATCCTGCATTATAATGCAGTTTTCTATCTTTGCGCCCTTGCCTATATAAACGCCCTTGGAAATTATGCTGTTTACAACCTCGCCCTCTATTACGCAGCCCTGCGCGATAAGGGAGTTTTTAACAGACGAGCCCAAGCCGTATTTGCTCGGCATATCGTCGCGCACCTTTGTGAATATCGGTCTGTCCTCGTTGAAGAGATCCGCCCTTACATTTGGGTCCATCAGCGACATATTAGCCTTGAAATATGTGTCGAGCGAGGTCGCGGACGAGATGTATCCGGTAAACTCATAGCCGTAAACATTGCATTTCCGATAGCTCTCCAATATCCAGTTTCTTCTGAAGTCAAGATTATTTCTGCTTATGCAGTCGTCAAGGGTGTCGAGCAGCAGGCTCTTTTTCATAAACGCCGTCGAGCAGATATAATCGCAGGCGACCTCGCCGGAATTTTCGATTTTCGGGCTCATAACTATATCGGTTATCTTATTGTCCGTATCTGTCTTTATAACGAGCGGAGAATAAAATCCCTTTGGTATTTTACCGTGAACATACATTACGGTGATGTCCGCGCCCGTTTCAAGGTGCTGGGATATCATTTGACCGTAATCGCAGTTGAAAACGGTGTTGCCCGTCGTGAGGAGAACATACTCCTCTCCCGCGTCCTCGATAAAACCCTTTACGTTGTAAAGGCACTCCATCGTCGTGTTGAAGTTTTCCGCGCCGTGGCTGTACGGCGAGAGTATGGTAAGGCCTCCCCTGCGCTTTGAAAGGTCCCACGCCTTGCCGGAGCCGAGGTGATCCATAAGCGAGGCGAATTTCTTCTCCGCCACTATTCCCACATTTGCTATTCCGGCGTTTACCATATTCGATATGGTGAAGTCGATAAGCCTGTATTTTCCTCCGAACGGAACGGACGCAATCGCTCTTTCAGCCGTCAGCTCGGGAATGCAAATATCGTTTACATTGGGAAATATCAGTCCCAAAATGTTAGTTCCCTTCATTATTTGCTATCCCCCTCTACGCTTTCATATATCATTTCCTTTGCGGCGACAACGGCGTTCTCGCCCACGGTGAGGTTTCCGCCGACAACGGCAACTCCCCACTCGTCTTTATTTTCAACGTCCTCCGGGCGCTTGCCGACTACCGCGCCGCTCTTTATGCAGGCGTTTTCGCCGACTATCGCGTACTGAACCACCGCGTTGTCCTCTATTACCGCGCCGGGCATAATTATTGAATCCTCAACAACGGCTCCAACGCCAACGGTCACGCCAGCAAACAGAACCGAAAATTCCACCTCGCCGGAGATGTTGCAGCCGTCCGCCACGAGCGAGTTTTGAATCTTGGCGGTGCTTGAAACATACTGCGGCGGCATAACCGGGTTGCGCGAATATATCTTATCGGTTTCGCCGCTCAAATCGAGCGGAACGTTCGGGTCGAGGAGGTCCATATTCGCCTCCCAGAGGCTGTCTATGGTTCCCACGTCCTTCCAGTAGCCCTCAAAGCGATACGAGAACATTCTCTCGCCCGCCTCGAGCATGGTCGGCAGAACGTCCTTTCCGAAATCGTGGCTCGAATCCTCCCTCGCGTCGTCCTCTATGAGATATTTTCTCAGCTTGCTCCATGTGAACACATAAATGCCCATAGAGGCGTTGGTGCTTTTTGGAACCGCCGGCTTTTCGTCAAATTCATAGATAGAGCCATCGGCGTTCGTGTTAAGTATGCCGAAGCGCGAAGCCTCCGAAAGAGGAACGTCTATCGAGGCTATCGTGCAGTCCGCCTTGTTTTTCTTGTGCTCGGCGATCATCTTTGAATAGTCCATCTTATAGATGTGGTCGCCCGAGAGAATAACGACATATTCGGGTCTGTATCTGTCGATATAGTTAATATTCTGGAATATAGCGTTTGCCGTGCCGGAATACCATGTGGCTCCCTTTATCTGCTGATACGGGCTGAGGCAGTTGACTCCCTCAAAGGTTCCGTCAAGGTCCCACGGCTGGCCCGTGCCGATGTACTCGTTCAATACGAGCGGCTGGTACTGCGTAAGAACGCCGACCTGATTTATGCCGGAATTTACGCAGTTTGAAAGCGGGAAATCTATTATTCTGTATTTGCCGCCAAAGGGAACCGCCGGCTTTGCTATATTATTCGTCAGCACGCCGAGCCTGCTTCCCTGTCCGCCGGCAAGCAGCATCGCAACTACTTCCTGCTTTGGATAGTTTTGCATTACTCTGTTTACCTCCTTAAACGCGCTTTAATGCGCGTTCTTAAATATAATAAAATCCAAACGGAATTATTCCTCGGTCTTGGTTTCGTCGCCTGTTTCGGCTTCGGCTTTATCCTCGGTTTCCTCCTTGTCGGACTTTTTTGCTGTTTTCTTCGCCGCCGTCTTCTTTTTCTTCTTCGGTCTCGGCGGTCTCTTTTCAATGCACTTGAAGTACATTACCGACATAGGCGGCAGTGTGATAGTAATCGACTGGTCGAGATCGTGCAGCTCCTCGCCGTCAGAGGGGATAGACTGACCGTTTGTAAAGCCGCCTCCGCCAAAGCGCTCCGCATCGGTAGTGAATATCTCGGCATATACTCCGTTTTCGGGAACGCCTATCGAGTAATTCTCCCTGAGCATTGGCTGGAAGTTGCACACTCCGATTATCCTGTCGCCGTTTTTGGCTATTCTCTGGAAGGCTATAACGCTCTGGGTGTAGTCGTTGTGATGTATCCACGAGAAGCCCTCCCACGAGTAATCGACCTCGTAAAGAGCCGGTGTGTTGAGATAGAAGTGGTTTATCTCCTTAAAGAACTGATGCAGCTGGGCGTGCTTTGGGAAATCGAGGAGGTTCCACTGAAGCTCCTTTGTCGAATCCCACTCGTCAAACTGACCGATCTCCGCTCCCATAAAGGTGAGCTTTTTGCCCGGGTGTATCATCATATAGGCTATGAAGGTGCGCACTCCGGCGAACTTCATATCGTAATCTCCCGGCATTTTATTGATAAGCGAGCACTTGCCGTACACCACCTCGTCGTGCGAGATGGGCAGGAGGAAGTTCTCGGAAAAGGCGTAGAAAAAGCTGAATGTCAGCGCATCGTGATTGAACGGGCGGTAGATGGGGTCGAGCGACATATAGTGCAGCATATCGTTCATCCAGCCCATGTTCCACTTGTAGTCAAAGCCGAGGCCGCCGTCCTCAGCCGGACGGGAAACAAGGGGCCACGCCGTTGACTCCTCGGCTATCATATATCTTCCGGGGAAGTCCTTTTTTATATTCGTGTTCAGCGTGCGGAAAAACTCGACCGCCTCAAGATGCTCCTTGCCGCCGTATTTATTCGCGACCCATTCGCCGTCGCGGCGGTTGTAGTCGAGGTAGAGCATGGACGCGACCGCGTCGACGCGTATTCCGTCGATATGATACTCGCGCAGCCAGAAGTTTGCGCTCGAGGTCAAAAAGCTGATGACCTCATATCTGCTGTAATCGAAAACGAGGGTGCCCCACTCCTTGTGTTCGCCCTTTCTTGTATCGGCGTACTCATAGCAGCAGGTGCCGTCAAACTTTGCGAGGCCGTGGGCGTCGCGCGGGAAATGCGCCGGAACCCAGTCGAGAATGACCTGTATTCCCGCCTTGTGGCACGAATTGACGAAATATTTGAAGTCGTCGGGCGTGCCGTAGCGCGACGTGGGCGCATAGTAGCCCGTAACCTGATAGCCCCAAGAGCCGTCGTAGGGGTATTCGGTTATAGGCATAAGCTCGACGTGGGTGTAGCCCATTTCGTTGAGATAGGGCACGAGTCTGTCCGCAAGCTCGCGGTAGCCTATTCTCTCGCCGTTTGCGCCCATATGCCAGGAGCCTGCGTGTATTTCATAAATATTCATCGGCTTATCTATGCCGTTATAATTTGAAATATACTCCTCGTGCTGTTGATCCTCCCAGTTGAAATCGGAAAATTCATAGAATTTTGAGGCGTTGTCCGGACGGGTCTGACAATGAAAAGAGTACGGGTCGGTTTTATACTGCTTTTCAAACCACGGCGTTTCAACGACGTATTTATAGGAGTCAAACTGCTTTACATTTCCGATAAAGCATTCCCAGATACCCCTTTCGTCAGTTTTCGTCATTGGGTCCGCCATGATGTTCCATTCGTTAAAGTCGCCTGCAACGGAAACAGTTAGGGCGTGCGGCGCCCATACTCTGAAAATAACTCCTTCGTATCCGTCCTCGTTTACCGCCCTGTGCGCGCCCATATATTTATAGGCGGTAGTGCTTTTGCCGGAGAGAAAAAGCTCCTTTTCTTTTTCTGCTTCCTTACACATAGCTTCATATCTTTCGTTAGCCATGCCGGGGTTCTCCTTCCTGTGTACCAAACTTTTTTGTAAATATTGTAGGATTTGCCCAAAAAATTACAATTCGGACAAGCTACAACTATCTTTCAATCTATATAATACCAAGATTTAACTTCAAATTCAATAGTTTTTTTATTTTTTTGCTCTTATTTATTGTGAATTTTTCAAATCAAAGATTAATCAAAGATTATTATTGAAAATACAGAGGATATGAAACTTAAAATACAGCTTATTTTCCTTTTTTACCGCACCGTTTTATTATATTATATAACAGTTGTCGAAAAATATAACATTGGCGAATATGCAAAACGCTCCCCTGTTTTTGGGAGCGTTGAGAATCTTTCGACACCTTTGCGCCGGACGGAAAGAGCAAAGCCGATTTGCGGGCATGAGGGCTTGATCTGGCAAAAAGAAGCCGGCGCTGAGCGCCGGCTCTGTGTTCTTTGCGATTTTGATACAAGCAGACAGACTCAATTACGGTTGTAATTCCTCCATAAATTTCTCCATACGTTCGGTTATCAATTCGCTTTCTTTCATAGAAACGAGTTCATTTCTGCTCACCCACTTATACGCAATGGTTTCCCCATCCTGCAAGATGATACTGTCTTTTTTACAGTCCG
>CANPZK010000085.1 GCA_947588875.1 uncultured Clostridia bacterium | reverse complement strand
AAGCACATTTTCTGTTTTTTTGCGCACTTTTCCAAGCAGTAGAGGTTTTGTAATAAAATTGTAGCACCATAAAGATTGCAAGTCAAGCGATTTTGGCTCGATTTTGCCATTGTTTACAATTTTGAGCGTACAAATTTACCACGCTCGACTTGTGCAATTTGTACAAATCATCTCCTCCTTATTATCTATTTGTGCTATTTTAAGTTTTTCGTTCTATATATTGTGTTTTGGTTCCTGCCAATTCAATTATGTCATTTCAATTATATATATATATATATATATTAATATTTTTTATTACAGTTCAAGGCTTTGACCCGGGGGAGAGGGGCAAATTTTTATTTTTTGCCGCAAAATCAGCTTCGCGGCTCGAATTTAAACCTAAAATAAATCCCTGAGCGGAAAAGTGGGGGCGCGGGGGAGCGTCAGCTCCCCCGAAATAAAACAAATATTAAACAGCAGCTTTACCGGCGCAAGTCGGTAAAGCTGCGGAAAAACATAAAAAATTACCGCCCTGTGAAGCAGACACAAGGCGGTTAAGCAAAATATTAACCCAGTGTGAGCGGAACGGCTCGGCCGTTCCTCCTACACCTTTATTATATCACAACGCTTTAATATGTCAACCGCCGTTTTGCGCAATCTGCCCGCCCTCGCGGGCGTTTTTTTATTTTATGCGCTTTATATGTTGAATTTTTCTGGTGTTTTGTTATAATTAATATTAAGTATATATTTCACAAGCGCTTTCGACTTTGAAAGGAATGTGTTTATGCGAGTATTGATTTTTACTGCCTCTACCGGCGGCGGCCATAAGAAAGCCTCCGCCGCGCTCGAGAATTTTATCAGAAATAAGGACGGCTGCGCCGAGGTCAAAACCGTTGACGCGCTTAAAGCCGTCGGCAAGAGCTTCGATAAGCTGATAAGCGGCGGGTACGTCTTTCTTGCGCGCCACGCCCCGAGAGTCTACGGCAAAATGTACCGTATCTCCGACAAGGATACCTTGCTTAACTCCCTGGTGGAGCGCGTGACCTCGCTCAAAAGCAAGAAGCTCGCGCCCGTTATAACCGACTTCAACCCCGACGTTATCATCACGACCCACCCCTTCGCCGCCGAGATGGTCTCAGCCGTTAAGGCGAAAACAGGTATCAACACCCCTCTTATTTCAATAGTTACCGACTTCGCCCCGCATAAAACCTATATACAGCCCCTCGTCGATTACTTCGTCGTTTCAAGCAGCGAGATGAAGTACCAGCTTGAAAACCTCGGTATTCCTTCGGCTAAAATACGCCCCCTCGGAATCCCGGTCGATCCCGTTTTCTATCAGCAGTCGGACAAAGCCTCTCTGCGCCGTGAAATGGGCCTCGACCCCGATTTGCCCACTATACTCATGATGGCGGGCAGCTTCGGCGTTTCGGATGTTTTCGATATTTACGAGGGTATCCTCAACTCGCGCCACAAGCTCCAGATTATAATCATTACGGGCAACAATAAAAAGCTCTTCTCCGAATTTGAGGAGCATATTAAAAAATCCGGCGACGGCGGCAAGCCCACCATGCTCAACTTCTTCGTCAACGACGTTTACAGATATATGCACGCGAGCGACCTGCTCATCACCAAGCCCGGCGGCCTCACCGTGACCGAGGCTCTCGCCTCTAATCTGCCTATGGCTATATTTAAGGCTTATCCCGGGCAGGAGTCGGATAACGAGGACTATCTTATAAGAAACAACCTCGCACTCAAGCTGCCAAAGGGCAAGCGCTGTACCCCTATTATCGACCGCCTCCTCGACGACCCCGAAAAGCTCGACTCTATGCGGCGCTCCTGCGGCGAATTTTTCAAGGGCAGAGCCGTCGAGACTATTTATAACCTCATCAAATCCGCCTGCGGACAGACTCCGTCAGATTAAACGCGGCTCGCCGCTTACCGTTTACTATTTCACTATTCACACTTTACTCTTCACTATCTTTGGGAGGCGTACCTTTGAAGGATACAGAACCAAAAGCAAAGCGCAGAATAGGCTTCAGCCTTATTTTAAATATATTTGTAATTATTATGTCGGTCGCTCTCGTATTATACTTCTTCTTCTCTCCCGACGGACTGCGCGACCTCATTTCAAAATCCCCCGACACCATCATTTGGGGCTGGGTCTTCGTCGCGTTCATCGCCTTTATGATGAATATCGTCATGGACGTCTTCGTCACCTTCTTCTTTATCCACAAGGAGATAAAGTCCTTTACCCTTTGGGACGCGGTGAAAACAAGCTGCGTCGGGCAGTTCTTCAGCGCAATAACGCCCTCCGCTACCGGCGGCCAGCCGATGCAGGTGTATCTCCTCTCGAAAATGGGAATCAGCGCCGGCTTTTCAACCTCCTGCATGACGCAGAAATTTATCGTCTATCAGATAACCTATACATTTATAAGTATATTCGCCATCTTCCTGCGCTTCGATTACTTCGTTCACACCATGGACACCCCGTATAAATGGAGCCTTGTTATCCTCGGCTTTATTTCGCAGGTGGGCATCACCTCGCTGCTTCTTATCATCTCGTTCTGCAAGGGGCTTTCAAAAAAGCTGCTCCGCCTTCTGGAAAAGCTCCTGCACAGGCTGAAATTTGTAAAAAATCCAGACGATAAAATCAGCGCCCTCGAAACTCAGATAAACAGCTTTCACGATGCGAATAAAAACGTCTTTAAGGACAAAAAAAGACTCCTTATCTACTATGCGTTCGTGTTCTGCCAGATAATTTTTATACTCATCTGTCCATACCTGCTTTACAGAGCCTTCGGCTTCTCCGGCGCCAATCCCGTCGATATGATATGCGCGCAGGCCTACGTCAACCTGACCTCAAGCCTTATCCCGCTCCCCGGCGCGTCCGGCATTGCGGAGCTCGCCTACAATATGTTTATGGCGGCCTACTTCTCGGGCGGAACGCTCAAGTCGGCTATACTGATATGGCGCTTTATCACATATTACGCCGTCATCGTCTGCACCGCCCCGTTTTCGCGCTTTACCGGCGGAAAAAACAGCGGCAGAAAAAAGGCTATTGACGACTGTCTTAACGAAGGCGCGCAAGCCGAGCCGACCGGCGGCTCTGACGGCGGCGCGGACGGAGATAACGGACCGACAGCCGCCGAGAGCTAAGCTCGGCGCGGAAACTACGGTGATCTTATGAATTATAATAAAAATTTTGAATACTCTCAGGGTGACGACGCGCCGCAGGGCGACAGCCCGCAGATAAGCGTTATCGTCCCCATATACAATGTGGACAAGTATCTCAACCGCTGTATAGACAGCATTATAAACCAGATATTCACCGACTTTGAGATAATACTCGTCAACGACGGCTCCTTTGACAACAGCCCGCAGATATGCGACGAGTACGCCCGCAAGGACAGCCGGATAAAGGTTATACACAAGAAAAACGGCGGCCTTTCCGACGCGCGCAACACCGGCATAGGCATCGCAAGGGGGCGCTATCTCGCTTTTGTGGACAGCGACGACTACCTTGACCCGAGCTATCTTGCCGTTTTGTTTTACGCCGCCGAGCGCAACGGCTGCGACATATCGTACTGCAACTACGCCATATACAAGCAGGAAAGAGGCACTCACAAGACCATAAACGTCAGAAAGCCTCTTCCCGGAATGACCACCGGCAGAAAGATATGCAAGCTCACAATAAAGGATTTCCGCAGTCGCTCATACGTTTGGAACAAGCTCTACAAGCGCGAGCTTTTCTTAAACGGCGATAACATTCGCTTCCCGATAATGTATTTTGAGGATCTCGCCACCACTCCGCGTCTGATGTACTTCGCCGACAAGGTTGTTGTAGTGGACAAATGCCTTTACTATTACACAAAGCGCAAGGGCAGTATCGTTTCGCACCTCGACATTAAGAAGATGAGCGATTACGTTCTCGCCCTCGGCGTGCTTAGAAATTTCTTTGAAAAGCATGGCTGTTACAAGCAGTTCCGCTTTGAGCACCGCTGGCTCGGCTTTTTAATGTGGTTCAGTATGCCGTTCAATATAATAAGAGCGCATCTTTTTGAAAAGGACGACAAGGATTTCTTTAAGAAAATAAGGCGCGGCATAAGGGCGGGCTGGAAGAATATAATATATTACACCACAAAGCGCTTTGAAAAGACCGACAGCGTAATCCCGGATATGCCGTATCCGATTTACAGTGACGAAAAAAACAGCCCCTGAGCGGGGCTGTTTCAGTTTGTCGAAAAAGTATTTTCGCCTTGATTAAATTTGAAAAGGACTCTACTTTTTTGGGAAACCCCCGGCGAGGGTTTCCCACCGAAAAACAGTCCACCGGACTGTTTTTCGCCCTTCCTGCGCTTTGAAACGCAGAGAAATTTCGCAGCCTGCGGGCTGCGACAAGGGGCGCTGCCCCCTTGACCCCTGCCGCCTTTTAGAAAAAGGCGGGCGAAAACTTTATTTTTCTCCTGCCAAAATCATATTTATCGACACAAAACAGCCCCTGAGCGGGGCTGTTTTTGCTTTTAATCCTACTTTTGACAATGCTCTTTCCTCTGCCGGTCTAATCCTCAAGATAAACCTCGTTTTTCAGCGACTTAGGGGTGACGAACAAAGCAAGCGCAACAAGCAGAGCACTGCCTATTACGTCGACGACCTTTATTGCTCCCGTGGCGATAACGCACGACAGAACACCGGGTACGCCGGCATCGGTCGCCATATTGTAAAAATAAATTTCCCAGTTGTTGCTTAGTCCCGCGCCGCCGCTTCTTATTATCGTAATACCGGAGGAGATTATCGTGGTTACAACGAACACCAAAAGCATGGTCTTAGCCGCGTTTTTAATCTTCACCCTGCCCTGCTTATCTCTCATACATATGCCGCATATCACGGCGACCGCCGCGCTCGAGGCAAAATATATTATCGTGCCGATGTCGTTGTAGACGATAGACAGATAAAAATTGTTGACAAAGCCGACAATTATTCCTGCCGCCGGCTCAAGGGCTATGGAGGCAAACGCCGTTCCGCCCGTGTCGAGCCACGCCGGAAGATTAAGCGCCGAGGCGAGCATATTAGACCCCTGGTTCATTAGCACGCCTATAAGCATGATAACCGCGTATTTTAATACCTTGTTTTTCTTTCCGCTCATTTCTTATCCTCCCCGCCTACGTTCCCCGAATCGGAGGAGTCCTTGAATATCCGGCTGACAACAGTCTTTTTCAGCCGCTCGTACAGGCTCGGGCGCTCGTCGTTGTCGCTGCCGTTGCTCAGCTCCTCGACAAAGCTCGTCGTTATTATACCTGCCGGAAGAGCTATAACCGCTATTCCGAACAGCGACGAGATCATGCTTATCAGTCTGCCGAGGTCAGACGCGGGAGCTATGTCGCCATATCCGACCGTTGTAAGCGCCGTGGTCGCCCAGTAGAGAGCGTCGAAAAAGGTGTTGAACGTTTCCGGCTCATAGGCGAACATAACAAGGGCGGATATAAATATATATACTATTGCGATAAGAAGCACCGTGCCGAGCGTTTTTTCCTCCTTTTTGAACGCCTTTAAAATCTTTGTGAAGCTCTTTGAATATCTCAAGAGCTTGAACAATCTCAATATTCTTAGCACCCTGAAGGCTTCCCCGAGCAGTCCGAGCGAGGGCAGCAGGGACACAAGGTCGATTATCGCGAGCGGCGTTATGGGGTAGAGGATAAACGCCCACGGTCTTTTCAGCCTTGACAGCTTATCATATACCGTCCATCTCAATATATAGTCGAAAAAGAGTATATACACGGTTATGTGGTCGAGGATATAAAGCTCCTGACTTTCCTTTTTAAACATCAAAGGCACAAGGCTCAGCACCGCGACCATCATAATAAACGTGTTATAAATTCGATTGAGCTTGTCGTCCATATTGCGGCTGCCGAGCATAACCGCGATAGAGCTTCTCAAAATACCACTTCCATTCCACAAAAATTTCAGGCAGGGAGCGTCAGCCAAGACGTCTCCCTGCCAAAATTAATCAGTTAAAACAGATACGCCGAAAGCGGCAGTAAAATGTGTCCCGCAACGGAAAGTATCAGCACCGTATAGAACATCACGTTTCCGATTTGCTGTGCGTATTCAAAATTCTTGTACTGCGATCTCACCCTGTTCACGTTTATAATGCTTATCGCTCCGCCGATTATCGTCATAATTCCAAGGACGTTTATGTATTCGAGAAGTCCAAGCTCGAGCGCGTCGGGAAGAAGGTTTGCCCCGACCATTATATTCGACACCGCGCCGAACAGCGCCGCAGGGATCATAGACAGCGGGTCTACCTTGTGCTTCGTGTTTATGAACATTACTATCAGCACCCAAAGCGACGTGCCGAGCAGCGCGATTATACATTTTGCGTACAGTCCAAGCCCGTCCCTGTTTATCTCGACCGCCGTAACAAGCTCCGAGTACAGGGCGTTGTTTGGAATGTCGGGGTTGCCGAATTTGGAATTATTCCTTATTGAGTAAACTCCCGTTTCCGCTCTGACCAGATCGTACCCGCTTATGCTCAGCGAGGGGTTTACTCCGCTGTCCTCAAGGTCCGGCTCAAACACGACCTTATCCGCCGTGTAATCGCTTTGCAGATATACTCTGAGCTGGTGAGATTCAAGCGGGAACCTTTTTGTCCAATAGGTTTTTGAAACATTTACCGTGTATCTCGCCTGCTGGTAATTACTGTTTCCCTCGTGCTTATCGAAAAGCATCATCATACTTGTGATTTTTCCCTTGTAAGGGTGTACGTTGTTGGCAAGGTCAAGCTCCGGATCGCCCTGCCAGCTGTACCACGCTATCATCGTCAGAGTAAAGGTTGAGCCCTTTATGTCAAGCGCGTCAAGGTTTTCTATATACGTTCCGGATTTTACCACAACAGCGTTCTTGCTTATCCTTTCAACGTCCTTTTGGGTTTGCTCTTCTGTTGTGAGATTGTCGCGCCAGTAGTCGTCCTCGGCTACCTTGTCGCGGTACAGCGACACGCTGCAAAATGTTATGAAAACTACCCCCACGAGAAAATAGGCGAGGAACAGGCACAAGAGCCTTTTCTTTTTCAACAAAGATTTCATTTGCTTCAACCTTTACAATATCAGAATAAAAAATTAATAATCAAAAATTTTTCGCTTTTTTATTATGCTTTCTCCGCGTCTCCCGCAAGGAGCTTGTAAACTATCGCCGCCAAAGCGCCGCCTATGAGCGGAGCAACTATAAATATCCATACGTTTGTCAGCGCGTCGCCGCCCGCAAGAAGAGCCGGTCCGAACGAACGGGCAGGGTTTACCGACGTTCCGGTCAAGCCGATTCCGAGAATATGAACGAGTGTGAGCGTAAGGCCGATAACAATACCCGCTACCGCGCCGTTGGCTATTTTTGCCGTAACGCCCAGAATGGCTATTACGAAAACAAACGTGAGGATAACCTCTATTATTATCGTCGCGGGAATGTTTCCGTTTGCAAGGCCGTTTGAGCCGAGGGCTCCTGTTTTGTCCTCAAGTCCGGCAAGAGAGAAAACTCCCTTTAAAACGCCCGCTCCGGCTATTGCTCCCAAAAATTGAGCTATTATGTAGCTTATGAAATCCTTGGCGTTCATTCTGCCGCTGACAAGCATACCTATTGAAACCGCCGGATTTATGTGACATCCGGAAACATTGCCGATAGAGTACGCCATTGCAACTATGACGAGGCCAAAGGCGAGCGCCGTTAAGATATAGCCTCCGCCGTTTGCCGCGTCGCAGCCTACCGTCATCGCCGTGCCGCAGCCAAAGATAACAAGTACCGCCGTGCCGATAAATTCGGCAACCATTTTTTTGATCGTGCTCATAAATAGTACCTCCATTTTTTATAATTTGTTTTGTCAAAACATATAAAATAAATAATTTCGACAAGATTATTTTAGCAAATTTAGGGAGCTTTTTCAACTATTAAATCAAATAATATGTTATTTTGTAAGATTTACACAATAAAAATGATTTTTATTTGTATAACACTATTCGTAGGTGTCGTACGTTCACTCCGCGTGCGCCGTCCGCTTGTTATTTTTTTGCTTCAAAATAAAATTTTTGCGATAAAAAAACGGAGCAGGGCATAAGCCTTGCTCCGTTTTGGTGACCCGGACGAGAATTGAACTCGTGTTACCGCCTTGAAAGGGCAGTGTCTTAACCTCTTGACCACCGGGCCGTTGGTAGCGGAAATAGGACTTGAACCTACGACACTTCGGGTATGAACCGAATGCTCTAGCCAGCTGAGCTATTCCGCCATATATTAGCTTGTTCACAGTGAACGAATGTTATTATACCCGATTGGACGGGCTTTGTCAAGCGTTTTTTTAATATTTTCGCCGTTGTCTAAATTGCAAGCTAAAATGTCCACAAATATTAAGCGACAAAAATTTGATTTAAAAGCATATTAGACGATTGGCC
>CANPZK010000084.1 GCA_947588875.1 uncultured Clostridia bacterium | reverse complement strand
TTTGCAGAATATTTTTCCCCGCAGTAAGGGCAATTCGGTAATTTAAACATAAAATTTTACCTTCCCATATTTAAAATAAAACTAAAAATGTATATTATATGCTTTGTATATAATAGGCTGTTTTCTCAAAAGCAAGAGTTTTTCGCAGTCTGCGGACTGCGGGCATAGCCTCCGCCCTTTTTAAAAGGCGGGCGAAAACCTTTATTTTATCTTTTCTTTTCCCTCACGCTTCTTCTCTCGTTTATCCTCGGTATCATTCTCGTGTAGTCAGGACTTCCCTTGGGGTCGACCGTCCTCTCAAGAGCTATCGGGTTTATTATCCTCGTTGTGCCGCTCGCGCTTTCAGGATTTTGCGGCAAATTCATATCTCCTCCGTCATTTTCCTTTTTTACCTTCTTTTTCCGTTTAAGAGGAACGTATCTGATGAAAAGCGGAATACACAGGTAAAAAATTATAAACGGAATAAACATAAAGAATATGCAGAAGAAATTACCCCTCAGCGGAGTAAACAGGAACACAGCGAGCATTGCGGCGGCGATAAGGCAGATTATTACAATAAAAACCTTTATATTCCTGACAAAATATATCGTAGAATTTCTCTTGCATCTGTCGCAGGAATGTTCGCCGTTAGCTCTCTCTCTTATAGCCGAAAAATATGAAATTTTCTTTCCGCAGTACGGACATTTTCGGTTCGCCATATTAAGCACTCCTTATGTTTCTTTATTTTTGGTAAACGGTAATTTTCAGGACGTTTTAAAAACAAGCTCCTATAAAATCACACCGGTATTTTTCTCTTTTGAAGCGTCGCCGGCGAAAGCTGACAGAGATACGTTATCTTTTCTCCGCTTTTTCTGTCCCTGCAAATAATAAACGACTTCGGTATATCGCTGGACGCGTTTATTATCCTCCCGCCGCTTTCGCTCAGATTCAAAAATTTTCTCGTTTCCTTTGAAACCGTCGTATTATCGGAATCAAATATCCCTATTATGTCGTTTGTATTTATCACTATATCGTTCCCAATATACAGATACATTACTTTTCCTCTGCCTTTATTTCACCGTTATTTACACGGAAAATTCTGCCGCAGTTTAGATATTCAACAGCCGACGTATCACAGCAGCTTATAAAAACCTGACGGTCGCTCGTCTTGTTAAGAAGAAACTTCTGCCTCTCGACGTCAAGCTCGCTCAGCACGTCGTCGAGGATAATAACCGGCTTTTCGTCGTTTTCGTCTTGAAGTATGTCCGCCTCCGCGAGCTTCAGCGCTACTACCGCGCTTCTCTGCTGACCCTGCGAGCCGAATACTCTCGCGCTCCTTTGATTTATTATTATATCTATATCGTCGCGATGAGGTCCAAAGCCTGTAAAGCGGCTGCTTATATCCTCTTTTCTCGTCTGTTCGAGCTTTAAAAGCAGCTTATTTTCAATTTCCTTCATACTGTCGTTTTCAAGACAGCCGAAGGAGCTTTTATAATTTATATTCAGCTCCTCCTCGCCGCCGGAAATTCCAAAATAGATTTTTTTTGAAATATCCCTCAGCCTTTTAATATATGAAAGCCTCTCAAAAACCACCGCCGCTCCCCATGAGGCGAGACTTATGTCCCACGGCTCGAGCATAGACTCGCCGCCGAGGAGCGAAACGTCCTTGAGAAGTGCGTTTCTCTGACTCAGTATTTTATTAAACCGCATATATACGTTCGCGTATCTCGGCTTGCATCGGCATATTGCGCTGTCCGCAAATTTTCTTCTTTCGCCCGGTCCGTTTTTTACCATTGAGAGATTATCCGGAGAAAACACGACCGACGGGCAGACACCCAAAAGCGAGGATGCGGATTTTTTTTTCACTCCGTTTATCTCGGCTTCCCTCTTTGAGGGAAATATATTGAGCTGCGCTTTTTGCTCTCTGTCCTGTGAAAAAAATTCCGCCTCGATGACCGCGCGGTCAAAGCCCTCCTTTATCAGCTCCCTGTCCTTTGCAAAGCGGAACGAGCGCAGGCCGTTAAAAAGCCATATACATTCGAGCAGATTTGTCTTTCCCTGCCCGTTTTTTCCATATATAACATTTATTCCCGGAGAAGCGGATAAAGAACCGTCTTTAAGATTTCTGAAGCTCTTAAAGCTCAGCTCCTTTAAAATCACCTTTTAAGCACCTCTAAAATTTTATCGTCAACGCTCACTCTGTCTCCCGATTTTATCTTTTTTCCTCTCTGGGTGCATACCTCTCCGTTTAGATACACCTGTCCGCTCTGCACCAAAATCTTTGCCTGACCGCCCGTTTCGGCTGCTCCGCCGAATTTCAAAAGACTGTCGAGCTTGATAAATTCGTCGTCTATATAGATTTTTTCAACGCTCATTTTATTATCCTCTCTGTAAAAGCATAGGCACAACGAGGAATAAAAATTCATCTCCCTCGGGCGGAGTTATTATCATAGCCGCCGTTTCTCCCGAAAGCTTGAGCTTGACTATATCCGTGTCCGTATTTCTCAGCGCCTCAAGGATATGCCTTGTGCTGAAGCCTATTTCAATATCCTTTCCGCTTATGGGAGTCGAGATAACGTCGGTTGCTCTGCCGATAGTCGTTGAGCAGGAGAGGTTTATTTCATCGTTTGCAAAGACGAGCCTTATCGGGCTTTGGAATTTTTCCGACGTAAGCAGCGACATTCTCTCAACGCTGCTTATCAAATCCCTTGTGACAACGCAGAGCTGTGTTATCACATTCTTCGGTATGGCTCTTTCGTAATCTATAAACGTTCCCTCTATGAGCCTTGTAAATATTGAATAGTTATCTATCTTGAATATCGCGTGTCTTTGTCCCGTTATTATTCTTATACTGCTCTCTCCGTCCTCCGAGCCGAGCTTTAAAATCTCGTTGAGAGCCTTTTTCGGAACGATGAACCTGCTGCTTCCGGCAAACTCCACCGTTTCCTTTCTTATAGCCATCTTAACTCCGTCTATCGCAACTATTTTGAACACGTTCTCTTCAAATTCAAACAGCGCGCCCGTATAGACCGGCTTTGAAATATCGTCCGACGTTGCGAATATCGTCTGCTTTATCATATTTTTCAGAAGATTTTCGTCTATCGTTATATCGTCTACCTCGTCAAAGCCCGGAAGATCCGGAAACTCGCCGGGATACATACCGACTATCTGATAATTTACCTCTCCGCTCGATATGTAGGTTATGTACTTGTCGTCGGTCGAGATCTCAATATCGTCCTGCGGCAGACGGCGGACAATATCGCCGAACAGCTTCGCGTTTACGACTATCGCTCCCTCGGCTTCAATTTGAGCGTCTATTTTTGTGGTTATCCCTATTTCAAGGTCGTATCCGCACAGAGTTATTTTTGACCCCTCGGCTCTTATAAGTATGCCCTCGAGGGCAGGCAGAGTTGTTTTTGTCGACACGGCTCTCTGCACGTTCGTAACGGCGGCTGACAAAACGCTCTGTTTGCACACAAGCTTCATTATGCTTCCTTCCTTTCAGCGTGTAAAACAACACAATACATTACTTTAATTAAAAGATAGTAGTAGTAGTAGAGGGTGTTAAAATGTTCAAAGTCCTGAAAATTGAGGTAATAATCGGAAAAATCAGGCGGCGCCGATGTTGAAACGGTGTTCGGAAAATGTTTAAATAAATTTTTCCGTTGACGCATAGCTATAAGATGTTGACGTATGTTGAGTTAATGTGTATTGAAATGTTGAAAACTTGTCCGAGTATCAACAATTTGATGTTGATATGTTGATTTAAATTCGCGGGGCAAGGCGGGCTTTTTTTAATATTAAACTACCTGTCCCTGATATTTTTTATAATGTCCTCGACCGTCTCCTTGACCTTTGAATCCTTCTTCATAAGATCCTCAACGTGGTTTATCGAGTGGAGTACGGTCGAATAATGCCTGCCGCCGAACTCGTCGCCTATCTGCTTTACAACAAGGGTGGTGAGATTGCGGGTTATGTATATCGCGATGTGTCTTGCGTTTGAAAGAGATGCCTTTCTGCTCTTTAGAGAGCGTATGTCCTCCGGCTCTACGCCGTAGGTGCGGGCAACCTCCTCGATTATGTTTTCGACCGTTATCTGCGGCGGCACGTCGCTGTTGAGTATTTCGGATATGGTGTCCTGCGCGGACGACATATTTATTTTTTCGCCGTTTAAATTATTCTTGGCCTTCAGCTTTTTAACGACGCCCTCGAGCTGGCGTATATTGGTCTTGAGCTTTTGCGCGATATAATTGCATATCTCGTCGGGAATGACTATTCCCAAAAGCTCCGCCTTTCTCTTTATAATAGCTACCCTTATCTCAAAGTCGGGCGGCTGAATATCGGCTATAAGCCCGGACTCAAAGCGGCTCCTTATTCTGTCCTCAAGGGTTTTTATTTCCTTCGGCGGTCGGTCGGAGGTGAGGACTATCTGGCTTTTTGCCTCGTAAAGGCTGTTGAAGGTGTGGAAAAATTCCTCCTGAGTAGCGTCCTTTCCGCCGATGAACTGAACGTCGTCAACGAGAAATACGTCGGCAAATCTGTATTTTTCCCTGAATTCCTTTGTCTTGGAGGTTCTTATGGCGTCTATTATTTCGTTTGCAAATTCATCT
This sequence comes from uncultured Clostridia bacterium, assembly GCA_947588875.1. Classification (GTDB taxonomy): domain Bacteria; phylum Bacillota; class Clostridia; order Oscillospirales; family Acutalibacteraceae; genus UBA7067. The sequence continues at coordinate 4,020 of CANPZK010000084.1, read as the reverse complement.
CCGCGAACGTAAAGAATGTTGGCGTTTTCGTTCTTTGACCTTATCTCGTTTCCTATCGCCTTTAAAAGGTGGGTCTTGCCGAGCCCGGAGTTTCCGTATATGAAAAGCGGGTTGTAGGCGTTCGCCGGGTTTGCGGCTACCGCCTGCGCCGCGGCGTGTGCAAAATTATTTGAGCTGCCGACTATAAACGTATCAAATGTGTATTCATAGTCGCCGTTTTCGCTTGTTTTTTCCTCTTCGCTTTGCTTGCTTTCACTGTTCAGCTCGTCGGGAATTGTTATTTTAAGCTCAATTTCCGCGGCAAATACCTCTTTAAACGCCTTTTCGAGCAAAATTTTATAAAATTTATTCAGCGTCATTCTGTGAAAATCGTTGGGAGCCATTATTGTTGCTACGCCTTTTTCAAAGTCAAGGCTCACCGGCTCTATACGGCTTATCCACGTCTTGTATGCGACGTCCGTTATCTCGTTTTTGCAGTATTCGCATATTACTTCCCAGGTTTCTCTAAAGTCGTCCAATTTAATCCCCCTTATTTTATTTTTTTATTTTGTCAACAGGGCATATTTTCTTAATGCAATAGCTTTTTAACATCCCAATAATTAAAACCGTTAAAAATATTAAATTACACCTTTTTCCCCATTTTGATTATCCGATTTATTTTAACATATTTTTTGACTTTAAGCAATGATTTTTATTTTTAATCGGCAAATTTTAATTATTTGAAAGAATTACAAAAAAATTGAGAAAATTTTTAGGTATTTTTATTTTTTTGGCGGGAAAATTTGTGTATCGAATGTATTTAATATACAATATATAGGCGTAAAAAGTGATTTGATTTATTTTATCGGAAAGGAATTATCGCGAGCGGGAAAAAAAGGGAAAAATAAGTGTTGACGATTTTCGGGATTTAAGTTATAATGCTAAATTGCAAGGTTAATACCCGAAAGGAGGGTTTTCTATGCTGAGAACATATCAGCCTAAAAAGCGCCACAGAAAAAAGGAGCATGGCTTCAGAAAGAGAATGTCTGACGCTAACGGGCGCAAGGTTCTTGCCCGCAGAAGGGCAAAGAGAAGAAAAAAGTTGTCTTACTGAAATTGAGGCCACTTGAATGTGGTCTTTTTTTTGCTTCTCAAAAATCTGTCTTACATTTGTTTTTATAAGCTGTAATGAGCTATAATCGGTTTATAGGGCGGTTTTTTTATGGCGGAGATTGTCAAATTTAAGGATAACAGAGATTACAGAAGAATGTACCGCTCGGGAAATTCTTTTGTTTCACCGTTTTTGGTTATTTATGTGATGAAAAATAAAACGGGAAATGTAAGATACGGTATAACTACGGGAAAAAAGACAGGTAATGCAGTCAAAAGAAACAGGTCGAGAAGAATAATAAGAGCCGCCTTTGATTCGTTGGCGGTCAATATTCCGCCGGGCTATGATTTTATTTTTGTGTCGAGGGGAAGAACCTCGAGTATGAAAAGCACGGATATAGCCGACTGCATGAATAAGCAGCTTAAAAAAGCGGGTGTTTTGTCGTGAAGCGTCCGCTGATTTGGCTTATTCGGTTTTATCAGAAGAATATTTCACCGCGAAAAAAGCCCTGCTGCCGATTTATGCCGACCTGCTCTCAATATGCGCTTGAGGCGGTTTCACGCTTCGGCGCGTTCAAGGGAGGCTTTATGGCATTGTGGCGCATACTGCGCTGTAATCCCTTTTGCAGGGGCGGCTATGATCCCGTGCCGGAAAAAAGGGCAAAGGAGCACAAATAACGGGAGGATGTGGCGCAAGCTATTATGGATATTTTTAATTTTATAGGCAGTCTGCTCGGCTATGTGCTGTATTTCTGCTTTATGCTGGTGAGAAATTACGCGTGGGCGATAATTCTCTTTACCATAATTATAAAGGCAGTCGTATTTCCAACGTCGATAAAACAGCAGAGGACAATGGCGAGAAATGCCAGAATGTCCGCGAAGCAGATGGAGCTTAGGGAGAAATACGGCAACGACAGAGTAAAAATGAACGAGGAGATGCAGAAGCTCTATGAAAAGGAGGGCATAAGCCCGACGAGCGGCTGCTTGACGACGATGCTTCTTCCGATGATACTTCTCCTCGGCGTTTATTATTCTGTTATAAATCCGCTTACGAACACTATTCACCTTGCGGCGGAAAAGGTAAATAGCTGTATATCATATTTGAATACTCTGCCCGGCATTGGCACGAGCTTCAACAATTTTTACGGACAGATAGAAATTTTAAAGCTCTCACAGACAAACGAGGGCGTTACGTTTTTGGGAAATTATTTCAACAAGGGCGAAATAGCTCAGATAAACGAGTTCGGTTCAAGCTGTAATCTCTTCGGGCTCGACCTTTTGGGCAGACCGAGCGAGGGAGGCTTTAATCCCTTTACAAATCCGCTGATACTTATCCCCGTTCTCTGTCTTGTGTCGTCCCTTGTGGCTCAGCTCATAACAATGAGGTTCCAGAAGATAAATACGGGACAGCAGCCGATGGGATGTATGAAGTTTGCGTTTCTCATAATGCCGCTGTTCAGCGTATATATCTCATATTCTGTTCCCGCCGCGGTTGGCTATTACTGGATAATCTCAACGCTTTTGGGACTTGCCCAGTCGATAGTTCTGCAAAAGTTTTACAATGTCGATATTATGACCGCGAAGTCCGAGGCGCAGAGGGTAGCGCTTTTACAAATGAACGAAAAAAATGTAAAATATGAATATAATCCGAGAGTAAGAAACTCTAATGTTGTGAATAACATCAATAAACCTAAGAATAATCCCGCTAAAAAGAAAAGCGGTAAAAAGAAATAAAGAGGTATATTAAAACGGAGGTGCAAATTTTGGTTAGAGAGGCAATCGGAGTTGGAGAAACCGAGCAGGAGGCGCTTGAAAACGCCTGTAAGGAGCTTGGGATTGAAACGCATGAAGCGGACTTTGAAATTATCGAAAGGCCTATCAAGAAAAAATTCGGACTTTTCGGCGGAAGTCCCGCAAAGGTGAGAGCTTTTATAAAGGTCTCTCCTGCTGACGCGGCTGTGGAATATGTTAAAAATGTCCTTGCCGCCATGGGCTTTGAGTCTATTGAGATTACGGTGAATGAGATTGAAAACGGAGCCGAAATAAATCTTGAGGGCGACGAGGTCGGAGCCGTAATAGGCAGACGCGGAGAAACGCTTGACGCAATACAGTATCTTGCGGGACTGGTTGCGAATCACGTTGAAAACAACTATTTCAGAATCACAATCAACACCGGAAATTATCGCGAAAAGAGAGAAAAGACGCTTCAGGTGCTGGGAAGAAAGCTCGCGTTTAAGGCAATAAAGACCGGCAGGAACGTGTCGCTGGAGCCGATGAACCCTTATGAGAGAAGAATAATCCACACAGCCGTTCAGGGCGTGAACGGAGCTATTTCCTGGAGCGAGGGCGAGAGCATAAACCGTCACGTTGTTATAGGAATAGACCCGAAAAACCCGCCCAAGAGAAGCTATAACAACGGTTATAAGAAAAATTATAACAACAACAGGCGCGGCGGCTACAACAAGAGAGGCTACGGCAACAGAGGCGGCTATAACAGAGGCGCGGAGCAGAAAAAAGATGAAGCGCCAGAGGTAAAGAGAGAGCCTATAAACGAGGGCGGAGATTTTTCGCTTTACGGACGAGTTTCCGTTCCCAAGAAAACAGGCGCCGAGGAAGAATAATATTTGATTTTAAAGGGCTTGCCGCGTGCAGGCCCTTTTTGCTGTGTAAAACCGCTCAGAAACAGCAGTTACTAAATAAGAGTGAAATAAAAACACGCGTCTTTTGAAGATTGATATATAATGAGCGGTGTGCTATAATAAGAATCAATAAGGCGGGTGCGTATTATTCCGCCGCATTAAAAACAGCTATTGAAAAAGCAAGCCTGCCGACTGCGGGCTTTATTTTTGCCGCACAAATATTGAAATAAAAGCTCTATTTAAATATAATTTTAGAATTTCGCCTTTTAGGGCGTATTCCGGGGTGATAGTA
>CANPZK010000083.1 GCA_947588875.1 uncultured Clostridia bacterium | reverse complement strand
ATTTAAGCGGGATAAAATGATAAAATAAAACAGTATATGTGAATATTTTGCAGATATTTAGCGAAGATAGGGGGAAATACCGTGGGCGAGAATATGAAATTGCCCTTGAAGCCGTTCCGCTCGAGGGGCGGGGTAAAGGCTCCGCACAGAAAGCACACATGGAATAACGAGAGCGTTGTAATGCCGCCGCCGAGCGAGGTCATCATTTGTATGAGTCAGCACATCGGCGCGCCGTGTACGCCGGTCGTCAAGGCGGGCGACGAGGTAAAGGTGGGTCAAACCGTGGGCGACAGCGACGCGTTTATGTCGGTGCCGATGCACTCGTCGGTTTCGGGAAAGGTAAAGAGGATAGAAACAATAACTATGCCGAACGGCTCGAAGGTTCCCGCCGTAAGGATAGAGAGCGACGGGCTGATGACGCCGTACGAGGGCATAGCCCCGCCGGAGATAAACTCAAGAGAGGACTTCATCAAGGCGGTAAGGGACAGCGGCGTAGTCGGACTCGGCGGCGCGGGCTTTCCCGTTCACGTAAAGCTGAGCGTTGAAAAGGACAAGGTTGACACACTCATAATAAACGCGGCGGAATGCGAGCCATACATAACAGCCGACAACAGAGAGGCGCTTGAAAACTCGTGGGGAGTGATAAGCGGAATAAAGTCGGTGATGGAGCTTATGGAGATAGACCGGGCGATAATCGGCGTTGAGGACAACAAGCCGCACGCGATAAAGGCTCTGCGCGAGGTGTGCGAGGCGGCAAACCGAGATATGCACGGCGAGGTGTGCGTGCTGCCGCTAAAGGCGAGATATCCGCAGGGCGCGGAAAAGGTGCTGATAAAGGTCTGCACGAACCGCGTTGTGCCCGAGGGCAAGCTGCCGGCGGACGTAGGCTGCGTTGTGATGAATATCGGCTCGATAGCCTTTGTTTCGTCGTATTTAAAGACGGGTATGCCGCTTGTCACAAAGAGGATAACGGTGGACGGCGAGGCGGTAAAAAATCCGCAGAACGTAATTGCGCCGATAGGTACGAAAATAAAGGATATTATAGAATTTTGCGGCGGATATAAATGCGAGCCGGAAAAGCTCATATTCGGCGGGCCTATGATGGGGCTTGCCCTGCCGGACGACGAAATGCCGCTTTTGAAGCAGAATAACGCCATACTTGCCTTTTCAAAAAGGGAGGCGGCTCGGCTTGAGCCGAGCGACTGCATAAGATGCGGCCGCTGTGCCTCCGCCTGCCCCATGGGGCTTACTCCGCCGCTGATAAGCGGGTACATAGCCCAAAGGGACGTAAAGGGAATGACCGACAGCGGGATTATGGTCTGTATGGAGTGCGGCTGCTGTTCGTTTGCCTGCCCGGCGAACAGACCGATAGTTCAGAATATGCGCATGGGCAAGGGCATGGTGCGCGCCGCCGCAAGGAAGAAATAAGGGGGGAATACCGATGGAAAATATGCTTACCGTTTCATCGTCGCCGCATTTGTCGAGCGGAGCGACGACGAAAAGAATAATGCTCGACGTCATAATCTCTCTCGTGCCGGCGTCGATAGCGGCCGTTGTTTTCTTCGGCTGGAAAAGCCTCATGCTCATCGCCGTATGTATAGTGTCCTGCGTTGCGCTTGAGTATATATGCCGCAGGGTGATGAAGAGGAAAAACACAACGGGAGATTTGAGCGCGGTCGTGACGGGACTGCTGCTCGCGCTGAACCTGCCGTCCGGCATAAATCCGCTTATAGCCGTTTTCGGCTGTATAGTGGCGATAGTGGTGGTCAAGCAGATGTTCGGCGGGATAGGAAACAACTTTGTAAATCCGGCGATAACCGCGAGGATAGTCCTGCTCGTTTCGTTCCCCGTGCATATGACGACGTGGGAAAAGCCGTTTGAATGGCTGAGCACGGCGGACAGCGTAACCGGCGCTACGCCGCTTGCGATGATGGCTCAGGGCGACAAGACGAGCTATCTCGATCTGTTTTTGGGCAACACCGGCGGCTGTATCGGCGAGACCTGCGTGCTCGCGCTGCTGCTCGGAGGAATATATCTCGTCATAAAAAGAGTGATCTCCCCTATAATACCGCTCTGCTTTATCGGCACGGTTTTCGTTTTGTCGTTTTTGCTCGGCGGCGACCCGCTCTTTCATATAATGAGCGGCGGCGTGATGCTTGGAGCTATATTTATGGCGACCGACTATACGACCTCGCCGATGAACCCGCTCGGAAAGGTGATATTCGGCATAGGCTGCGGCGTTATTACTGTTTTGATAAGGCTTTACGCCAATCTGCCGGAGGGAGTGTCGTTCTCGATAATACTTATGAACATACTCGTGCCTCACATTGAAAACCTGACGAGGACAAAACCCTTTGGAAAGGAGAAGAAAAATGAAAAAGCTTAATCCAAAGGATATACTTCTCCCCGTCGTGGTGCTTTTTGTGATATGCGCCGGAGTTACGGCTATTTTGGCGGCGGTGAACAGCGTGACGGAGCAGCCGATAGCGGAGCTTGCGGAGCAAAAGGCGCAGCAGGCGAGGGAGGTCGTTCTGCCGCAGGCGGAAAAATTTGAAAAAATTAAGATACAACACGACGGCGTGAGCGAATGCTTCAAGGGAGTAATGGGCGATGAGATTGTCGGCTATACGTTCACGGCGAGCGCCAGCGGATACGGCGGATTGGTCGAGGCGATGGTCGGCATAGACAGCGGCAGCGGAGAGATAAGCGGAGTGTCAATTCTCTCTCAGAGCGAAACGCCCGGCCTCGGCGCAAACGCGGTAAAGAGCGAATTTACCGACCAGTTCAAGCAGGGCGCAAAGGAAATAAAGGTGATTAAAAACGCTCAGCCGTCCGACGGCGAGATAAAGGCGCTCACGGGCGCGACTATAACCTCAACCGCAGTGACAAACGCCGTGAACAGCGCGGTTGCGGCTTACGATAAGATAGAAAAGGAGGGAGAGTAATGCAAAAGAAAAGTCTTTTCAAGGAATTTTCAAAGGGCATAATCAAGGAAAATCCCGTGCTTTGCCTTGTGCTCGGCACCTGCCCGACGCTCGCCGTTACAACTCAGGCGTCCAACGCGATAGGCATGGGCGCGGCGGCTACGATAGTTTTGATATGCTCAAACGCGGCTATATCCCTCCTGAGAAAGGTGATACCCGGCAAGGTCAGGATACCCGCGTATATAACGATAATCGCGGGCTTCGTCACAATGGTGCAGATGCTTGTCAAGGCGTTCGCGCCCGCGATAGACGAGGCGCTTGGCATATATCTACCGCTTATCGTTGTAAACTGTATAATACTCGGCAGAGCCGAGATGTTCGCGAGCAAAAACAGCGTTATCCCCTCTATGGTTGACGGACTCGGCATGGGGGTGGGCTTTACCGCCGCAATGCTGCTTATGGGCTCTATCCGTGAGATACTCGGCGCGGGCACGTTCTTCGGGATTCCGATAACCTCCGGCTTTATGGATCCGATACTCGTGTTCATTCTTCCGCCGGGAGGATTTTTCGTCTTTGGTATGCTCGTCGCTCTGTCGTCAAAGCTGAGCGGACAGAAAAAGACAGCCGAGGACATAAGCTGTGCAAAATGTCCCATGAACAAAACCTGCTCCAAGGTAAACGGTGAGGAGGGAAAGTGCAATGGTTAAACAGCTTGTCGCCGTCTTTCTTGCGGCAATACTGACGGAAAACTACGTTCTGTCAAAGTTTTTGGGCATCTGCCCCTTCCTCGGCGTGTCGAAAAAGGTCAACACCGCCCTCGGCATGAGCGCCGCCGTAACCTTTGTTATGGTGCTTGCGACCGCGGTCACATACCCGATATATGAGAATATCCTTGTGCCGTTCGGACTTGAATATTTGCAGACGATAGTTTTTATCCTCGTAATAGCCGGACTTGTCCAGCTTGTCGAGATAATTTTGAAAAAATATATGCCCCCGCTTTACAACTCGCTCGGCATATATCTCCCGCTTATAACGACCAACTGCGCCGTTTTGGGAGTTACCATGCTCGTGCTTGAAAAGGCGGCTCAGGACCCGTCGTATACATATGTAACGGCTCTTGTCAATGCGTTTGGAGCCGGCATAGGCTTCCTTGTCGCCATGGTGATCTTCGCCGGCGTGAGGGGCCGCCTTGAAACAGCCGATATTCCGAAATCGCTCAAGGGGCTTCCGATAACGCTCGTTTCCGCGAGCCTCGTTTCGGTTTCGTTCTTAGGCTTTGCCGGACTTGTCGAAGGTCTGATGGGTTAAGGGGGGCTTTGTATGAATTCTATATTGATCGCCGTCATAGTGGTCGGCGCGATAGGACTTGTCGTTGCGGTGGTGCTTGCCCTCGCGTCGGCGTTCTTTGCCGTTCCCGTTGACGAAAGAGTTGAAAGGCTGACCGAGGCTCTGCCCGGCGCAAACTGCGGCGCGTGCGGATATTCCGGCTGTTCGGGTTACGCCGACGCACTCGCAAAGGGAGACGCAAAGCCGGGACAATGCCCCGTGGGCGGAGATGAAACGGCAAAAACTGTCGCCGCCATACTCGGCGTTGAGGCGGAGTCGGGCGTGCCGACAAGCGCAAGGGTTATGTGCAGCGGAAGCTGTGATAACACGGGCAAGAGAGTGAATTATAAGGGGATAGCCTCGTGCTCGGCTGCGGTTCAGCTCCTCGGCGGAGGAGGAAAGTGCACATACGGCTGTATCGGGCTCGGCGACTGCGTTAAGGAGTGCGACTTTGGCGCAATCAAGGTTTGCAACGGGGTCGCCGTTGTAAACGAGGAGCTTTGCCGTTCGTGCAATAAATGCGCGGCTGTATGCCCCAAGTCGCTTATACGAATAGTGCCGAGGCGCAGCGCGGCTGTGCTTTGCAGCAACTTTGACAAGGGCACTCAGACCAAGGACGACTGCAAGGTCGGCTGCATCGGCTGTATGAAGTGTCAAAAGGCGTGCGAGTTTGGCGCGATAAAGGTCGAGCGGTTCAAGGCGACCGTCGATCCGGAGCTTTGCACGCTTTGCGGAAGGTGCGCTGAGGTCTGCCCCAAGGGCGTTATTGCGCTTCCGTTTGTCGAGGCTGGGCAATAGGCGCCGGTATCCCGGCGCGGGACGCGGCGACCCGTCCGCGCCGCAGGCGCGGACGAAAAACGCGGCGGGGAGAGCCGAGATTGCGCCCGGGAAATTTCTGCGCCGCGTTTTTGGTCCCCCCGCGCCCGCGGCGCGGGGGGACGGTCGCCGCGTATTCGAGTCGCGGGTTCGTCCAAATTGTGTGAGGCGGCGCAACCCTCCACTATATGTTGAGCTATCGAAAAAACGCGGAAAAAAGTTGAAAAAAAACTTGCATTTTTCAAAGGTTAGTGATATTATATTATTTACTGTGAGTATGAGCAAAAGGAGGTAGGACAATGCCAAACATTAAATCAGCTAAAAAAAGAGTTAAGGTTACAGCGGTTAAAACAGAGAGAAACAAGGCTCTGAAATCCGCCCTCAAAACATCGGTAAAAAAGGCTCAGGCGGCTATTGAAGCAAACTCAGCCGACAAGGCTCAGGCGGTAAGCGCAGCTTACAAGAAGATAGATCAGGCAGCCGCCAAGGGTATTCTCCACAAGAATACGGCGGCAAGAAGCAAGTCCGCACTTGCCCGCAAGCTCAACGCTTCAGCTTAAAATCAGATAAAATAAAGCGCTGCGGCGCCCTTTGTGCTATGCATAAGGGGCGTTTTTGTTTTATATATCCGCGCAAAAGCGGAGCGGGTGCGGCGGCGCGAAAACGCACCGCCGAATATTCTCTGAAAATTTTATCATCTATTCTTCAAAAAAATAGTTACTTTTTTGTAATCCTGTGGTATAATGATAAATAATTGGGTTTTTGCGTGATTTTGCGCTGAAATCCCCTAAGCACCGTCCTCGGGGGTAAAATATGGAAGATAACCGTAAAAACAACAGCGACCTTATAATAGGCCGCAACTGCGTGTCCGAAGCGCTCAGAAGCGGCAGACCGCTCGACAGAATATTCGTCGCCAAGGGGGCGTCGTCCCTCAGGCCGATAATAGCGAGGGCAAAGGAAGCGGACATAGTAATAAAAGAGGTGGACTCAAAAAAGCTCGACAGCCTCTGCTCGGGAGCGGCGCATCAGGGCATAGTCGGTTTTGCGGCGGCAAAGAGCTATTCAAGCGTCGGGGACATTCTCGCGCGCGCGGAGGAAAAGGGCGAGCCGCCGTTTATCATAATATTAGATGAAATAGAGGACCCGCACAATCTCGGAGCCATAATCAGAACGGCGGAATGTACCGGGGCGCACGGGGTGATAATTCCGAAAAGGCGCAGCGCCGGACTCAGCTTTGCCGCCGATAAAGCGTCGGCGGGAGCGGTCGAGTATGTTCCGGTTGCAAGAGTGACGAATATAGCGCAAACGATAGATATGCTCAAGGAACAGGGCGTATGGGTGTACGGAGCGGATATGGACGGAGAGTGCTACTGCAAGGCGAACCTCAGCGGTGCGGCGGCGCTCGTTATAGGCAACGAGGGCAGAGGTCTTGGCAGGCTCATAAGGGAGAAATGCGACTGTATTCTCTCTCTGCCGATGAGCGGTCATATAAATTCCCTGAACGCCTCGGTGGCGGCAGGTGTGCTTATGTATGAATTTGCAAGGCAAAGACAGGATTTTTAACGCGGAAAGGGATGATCATATATGAGTCGGAAAAAGGATATTCTCGAGGAGCAGCGCGCCAACGTCGCGGCGGCGGACGGCGTCTATGACGACGAGGAAACGGTGGATATTTCCCGTTTTACGGCTCAGCCCAAACGGCCGAAGGCGGCTGAGAGCGAGGAGGCGCGAAAGGTCGCCGAGCTTATGGAGAGCATACTCAGCGAGGAGGCGGAGTCCTCAAAGAGCGCCTTGAAGCCGAAAAAAGAGAGGAAAGCGGAAAAAGCGGCGAAAAAAAAGGAAAACAAAAAATCCGCGAGGTCTAAAAAGGGCAAAAAATCCGGCTTTGAGCGGGATAGCGATTTTGCCTATAACGACGGCGCGCAACAGGAGCCCGTATACGGCGAAGCGGACGATTCCGAGAATTTCGATTATGACGGAGCAGCCGCGGACGATAGCTCAGACGAGCTGTACGACGATACATATAGCTACGATTACGATACGCAAAACGGGGGATATGAGGATATAGAATATCCGCCGGATTACGAAAATGACTATGAGCGGGCGGGCGCGGCCGCAGAGAAAAAAGCAATAGAGGAGCCGGAAAAATACATAAAAGAACCGGAAGAATACGCCGAAGAACCGGAAGAGTACGTTGAAGAACCGGAGGAATACGCCGAAGAACCGGAGGAATATATCGAAGAGCCTGACGATTCCGCTGAACAACCGACCGAACAACCCGACGATTTGGATAATAATTATGAACAGCATCAGGAAACGTCAAAGGGCGGCTTCTGGCAGAAAATAAAAGCGTTCTGGACAGGCTCAGAGGACTTTGAGGAAAAATTTGACGAGAGCTTTGACCCGTCCGTGTTCGACGAAAATAAACGGAAAAATGCGGAGCAGGAGAGCAAACCCGAGCGCGAATATGAGGCGAAGTCCGACGAGGAAAATGCCGACGGCATAGAGCCGGAAAATGACGGCGAAGACGAAGATACCGAGCCTGCCGCAGAAGCCGATGAAGAAATTGCGGACGAACAGGAGGACGAATCGCCCGACAAAGCTGATGATACGGAGCAGGAGACAGGCGAAGAAGAATATGCCGAGCCGGAGAACGAGTATCATGACGAAGTATCGGAGGCAAGGGCGAAGAAGGAAGGCTCCATATTCGGAAGAATAAAGAAATTCTGGAACGGCGACGATATTAAGAGCCGCGCCGAGCAGGTGACGGAAGAGGAGATAGAAGCAGAGGAGAGAGCGGACGGCGGCGAGTGGATAAAGTCCAATGTGAAATACGACGATTTGTCCGACTATGCGCCGAAAGAGCGCACACAGCAGACGGACGGCGGCGAGGCGGCGGAGGAAGCCGATGAGTATGAGGACGAGGCTCCGCGCGGAGGTAAGGGCGTAAAGGGCCTGTTCGCGGCGATGTCGGGCAAGCTGAAAGCCGTGTTCAATCCGTCACTATCTGGGAACGCCGAGGACGGCGACGACGATATCGACGACGAGACATATGACGACGGGGAAACAGACGAAGCGGAGGACGAAACCGCAGTCAAGAAAAGCTCCCCGATCGAGCAGATAAAGAGCATATGGAACGATGACGACAGCTATGACGACGAGGACGAGTATTCGGACGAGGACGACATTCCGATAGACGCCGAGTTTGAGGACGAGGAGATCAAGCCTCAAAAGCCGGTGCTTACCGTTATAGACCCGTCGAGGGGTATTTCTGACGAGGACGGACAGCCCGAGCCCGAGGATAAGGACGACTATGACGGCGAAGAGGTATCGGAAACCGTCGAGGAGGAAGAAGCTGCGGAGGATAGCTCCGACCGCGCCGAAGCCGTGCCGGAGGCTCCGACAGAGGGGACCGAGGAGGAGAAGCTCAGCGCCGAGGAGGCGGAAGACGAGATCATCTCCGAGGGACCGGACGTTCCGATAGAGGTTACAAGGAGAGCCCCGACGAAAAAGCGCGGCTTTATGAGCAGGCTCAAGGGCTTCTGGAACGGAGAATCGTTCAGGGGCGGCTCCGACG
>CANPZK010000082.1 GCA_947588875.1 uncultured Clostridia bacterium | reverse complement strand
CTATCGAGAGCACCGAGGGCATAGGCACAACGGTTGTGCTCGTGTTCCCTGTGCTAAAGGAGGAGGACGACGGCTCTGCGCCCGTGATTTAGGGTAAGCGGGGCGGACGGCTGAGTCCGGCGGCGGGGGTTTTGCTGCCCTCCGGCTTTGAGCGGGAGGCTGAGTTAGGGGCGGCGCCCGGCACATTCCCGCCCTGCGGGCGGGAATGTGCGAAAAACGCGGCGGCGACCGGCGCGGGCGGCGGGCAGCGGGTGCTCCCGAAAAGGTCTGATGGGGCGAGCAACGTCCAGTCCCCCCGCCCGCCGCCGCGTTTTTCCGGCGCGGCCGGCGGCCGCGCCGAGGGCGCCGCCCCGTATGCGCGCAGAGCGCTCGGCCGTCCCGTTAAGACCTTCGCAAAGCCATAGGGAAACCGTCCTCCGACGGTCGCCTATATTTAAAATATTTTAGGGAAGGAAAAGAATATGTCAAAATACGATACAAAAAGAATTACCTCAATAGGCGGCTCCGCACTTATAGAGGGAATAATGATGAGGGGCCCCCAAAAAACAACGGTCGCCGTTCGCACGGGCGACGAGGAGATCTACACGGAGGATCTTGAATTTGTCGGCCTTACCCAGAAATATAAAATATTTCGGGTGCCGTTCATAAGAGGTCTCGGCGGACTGATCGACTCAATGCGATTGAGCTACAAGGCGCTGATGCTCTCGGCGGATAAGGCTATTGAGAGCGTGCCGGAGGAAGAGGAGGAGCCGTCAAAGCTCGAAAAATGGATAGACGAAAAGCTCGGCGATAAGTTTATGAAGATATTGATGGCGCTGGCGGCGGTCTTGGGAGTTGGACTTGCAATACTGCTCTTCTTTGTCGCGCCGAGCGCAATATTCGACCTCACAAACTACATCTCGCCGCAGTTTCACGACTCATGGCTCGCGCGCAGCATTATAGAGGGAATTATGAGAATAGCGCTGTTCCTCGTGTATATCGTTGTAGTGTCGCAAATGTCCGATATGAAAAGGGTGTTTATGTATCACGGCGCGGAGCATAAGACGATTTTCTGCTACGAAAACGAGCTGCCGCTCACGGTCGAGAACGTGAGAAAGCAAAGGCGATTCCACCCGAGGTGCGGAACGAGCTTCATGGTTATCATGATAATAGTCGGAATAATAATCGGACTTTTCATACATATAGCAAACCCCTTCCTGCGTTCTGCGGTAAAGATACTTCTCCTGCCCATATCCTGCGGAGTGGGGTACGAGCTGATAAAGCTGTGCGGAAGGCACGACAATAAGCTGACAAGAATCATAGCCGCGCCGGGACTATGGGCGCAGAGGATAACGACAAGGGAGCCGGACGACAAGATGATAGAGGTCGCGATAAAGGCGATGGAATCTGTCATACCGGAGAACGGCGAGGATTTGGTAACGAAATAATGACGCTTAACGAGCTTTACAGAAAAACCAAGGCGGAACTTGAAAGGGCGGGTGCGGACGCGCCTGCCTTTGACGCGTTATGTCTTTTTGAAAGCGTGTTCTCGCTCGACCGCGCGGGACTGATAATGCGCGGAGGAGAGCAGGCGGACAAGGACAAGGAGAGGCGGCTTTCAGAGCTTGCGCAAAGGCGAGCGCAGGGCGAGCCGCTTCAATACATACTCGGCAAATGGCAGTTTATGGATATAGAGCTGTACGTGGGCGAGGGCGTGCTGATACCGCGCGAGGACACGTCCTGCGTCGTTTCGGCGGCAATAGATGGACTGCAAGGAGGAAAAAGCCTGAAAATAGCCGACCTCTGCTCCGGCACCGGGGCGATAGCGATAATGCTCGCGCGGGAGCTTGACTGCGAGGCGACGGCGGTCGAGCTTTACGATACGGCGTATTCATATCTCGAAAAAAACATCATATACAACGGCGCGGAAAACGTCGCCCCCTTAAAAGCGGACGTGCTGAGCGATTTTAATATATTCCCCGACAACTCCCTCGATTTGATAATTTCAAACCCGCCGTACGTCGAAAGCGGAATCATAAGCTCTCTGCAAAGGGAGCTGCAATACGAGCCGAGAACGGCGCTTGACGGCGGCGAGGACGGTTACCTGTTTTACAGGGCGATAACAGGCGGCTTCACGCCCAAGCTCAGGCGGGGCGGTATGCTGTGCTATGAGTTAGGCGAGGGGCAGTACGACGGGGTAAAGCGGCTCATGGAGGAAAACGGCATAGGGAAAATCGGTTTCAGAACCGATTTTCAGGGCATAAAGCGGTGCATATACGGATACAGGAAATAGCTGTCCAATAAACCGTTCTCAACTCCGCCGAGAGCGAAAAGATGTTCTAAGTTTGTTGATTTTTATATCGGCATACTGTATAATTACATTACAAAATAAACGGCGCGAACGCCGTTATCGGATAATTATAATCGGAGGTATTTTACAATGGCTGAAAGCAAAAAGCAGGAATCAAAAAAGGACGAAAAAAAGCAGGACTCAAAGGGCGAGGACAAAAAGCAAAAGGCGCTGGAAACAGCGTTAAGCCAGATTGAAAAGCAGTACGGCAAGGGAGCGATAATGCGCCTCGGGCAAAACAGCAACATGAACGTGGAGCATATTTCAACGGGAAGTCTGTCGCTCGATATAGCGCTTGGAATAGGCGGACTGCCGAGGGGCAGAATTATAGAGATATACGGGCCGGAGTCGTCGGGCAAGACGACGCTTGCTCTGCACTGCATAGCGGAGGGACAGAAGAACGGCGGAAACGCCGCGTTCATAGACGTGGAGCACGCGCTCGACCCGATCTATGCCGAGGCGCTCGGCGTGGATATAGACTCCCTGCTCGTGTCACAGCCGGACACCGGCGAGCAGGCGCTCGAGATAACCGAGGCGCTCGTGCGCTCAGGAGCAATCGACGTCATCGTGCTCGACTCGGTCGCGGCTCTCGTCACAAAGCAGGAGATAGAGGGCGATATGGGCGACGCGCACGTCGGCGTTCAGGCGAGGCTGATGTCGCAGGCGCTGAGAAAGCTCGCGGGAGCAATATCAAAGTCGAACTGCGTCGCAATATTCATCAATCAGCTTCGCGAAAAGGTGGGCATAGCCTACGGCAACCCGGAGGTGACCCCGGGCGGCAGAGCGCTGAAGTTTTATTCGTCGGTGAGAATAGACATTCGCAGGAAGGAGTCGCTCAAGTCGGGCGGCGATATAATAGGCTCGCGCACAAGAGCCAAGGTAGTAAAGAATAAGGTCGCTCCCCCGTTCAAGGAGGCGGAGTTCGACATAATGTACGGCAAGGGCATCTCAAAATCGGGAGAGCTTCTCGACCTTGCGGTAGAGGCGGACGTTGTAAACAAGAGCGGCGCGTGGTTCAGCTATGACGGCACAAGGCTCGGACAGGGGCGCGACAACGTAAAGCAACTCCTCGAGAGCGACGCGGAGCTTTCAAAGAGCATAGAGGAAAAGCTGCTGCAAAATCTGGATAAGATAGACAAGAGGGCCGGAAAGTCAAAATCAAAGACGAAGAAAAAGGGCGGCTCCGACGCGGACGACGATTATGCGGATTACCCCGACGATATGCCGGACGACGCGCCGGACGATATGCCCGACGAGCAGGAGATGTCGCCCGAGGAGGAAAGAGCGGCAAAGAGAAAATCGGTAGCCGAGAAAAAGGCGAATATAGATATTCTGGTTGAAGACTGATGATTGTAACAGGCGTTGTAAGAAAGAAAAAATATCTCAGCGACCTTTA
The DNA here is from genome assembly GCA_947588875.1 of uncultured Clostridia bacterium. Lineage (GTDB taxonomy): Bacteria > Bacillota > Clostridia > Oscillospirales > Acutalibacteraceae > UBA7067. The sequence continues at coordinate 4,955 of CANPZK010000082.1, read as the reverse complement.
CATAGACGGCGAGCTCGCGTTCACGCTCGACAGCAGAACGCTTATAGAGGAGGGCATACGCAAGGGCGTGAGCCTCACCGACGAGCAGCTGCACGAGCTTGTAATCGAGTCGGAGCGCAGGCGGGCAAAGGAAAAGGCGCTGTATCTGCTCGGCTTTTCGGACCATTCCGAGAGGGAGCTGTTTTCAAGACTGAGGCGCACCCAGAGCGAGTCGGCGGCGCGGTACGCCGTGGAGCAGATGGTGGAATCAGGATTTGTGAACGACGAGCGCTTTGCGCGCAATTACGCGGAAAAGCTGATAAATACAAAGAGGCTGTCGATAAGGGCGGCAAGGCAAAAGCTGATTGAAAAGGGGATAGACCGCGACCTTGCCGACGAGGTACTCGGAGAGTTTGAGCTTGACCCGAGGGATAATATACGCGCGCTCGTTGAGAAGAAGTACGAGAGATATTTAAGCGACGAAAAGGGCGTGAAAAAGACCGTTTCGGCGCTTCAAAGATTGGGCTACCGCTGGGACGACATACAGTCCGTTTTGGAGGAATACGCCGAAGAGGATTATTAAGGAGGACGCTTATAATGCCGACGAGAATAGGAATGGTCAGCCTTGGCTGTGCGAAAAATCAGGTCGACGCGGAAATGCTGTTGTTTACACTGCGTGAGGCGGGCTATCGGATAGTGAACGAAGCCTCGCTTGCCGACGTTGCGATAGTGAACACCTGCGGCTTTATCGAGCAGGCAAAGCAGGAGAGCATAGACGAGATACTCGAGCTTGCACAGCTTAAAAAAGAGGGAAAGCTGAAGGCGATAATCGTCACCGGCTGTCTTGCCGAGAGATACGGCGAGGAGGTAATGAAGGAGCTTTACGAGGTGGACGCGGTTGTCGGAATCGGCGACAACGCGAACATAGCGCGGACGGTTGAGGCGGCGCTGAGGGGAGAGAAGAAAACGGCCTTTCCCGATAAGCTCTGCCTGCCGCTCGAGGGAGGAAGAATACAGAGCACCCCGTTTTACAGCGCGTACCTGAAAATTTCCGAGGGCTGTGACAATCGCTGTTCCTACTGCGCCATTCCGAGCATCAGGGGGCGGTTCCGAAGCAGAAAAACGGACGCGATAGTCGAGGAGGCAAAGGAGCTCGCCCAAAGGGGAGTCAGGGAGCTTGTGGTGATAGCTCAGGACACAACGCGGTACGGCGAGGATATATATGGCAAGCCGTCGCTTGACAGACTGTTAAAGGAGCTTGCAAAGATAGAGGGGATCAAGTGGATAAGACTTCTCTATTGCTATCCCGACAGAATAACAGACGATTTGCTTGACGTTATCGCGGAAAATGATAAAATACTTAATTACATAGATATACCGCTCCAGCATTGCAGCGCGGGAGTGCTAAAGGCTATGAACAGGCGCGGCGACCGGGCGTGGCTTGAAGCGCTCATCAAAAAAATAAGGGACAGAATACCGGGCGTTGTTTTGCGCACGACTCTCATAGCCGGATTTCCCGGCGAGAGCGAGAGCGACTTTGAGGAGCTGTCCGACTTTGTGAACAAAATGAAGTTTGAACGCCTCGGCTGTTTTGCCTATTCGCGCGAGGAGGGAACGCCCGCCGCGCTTATGGACGGTCAGCTCGACGAGGACGTTAAGCTGCGCCGTCAGGATATAATAATGGAACAGCAGCAGAGGATAATGTACGATTACAGCCAAAGCCTCATCGGAAGCGCGATAGAGGTGCTCGTCGAGGGCTACGACCGCTACGCCGAGTGCTATTACGGCAGGAGCGCCGCCGATTCTCCCGACGTTGACGGCAAGGTCTTTTTCACAACCGACGGGCGAAAGCCGCGCGAGGGCGAATTTGTCACGGTGAGGATAGACGACTGCCTCGGCTGCGACCCGATTGGAACAATGGAGCAATAACAGGAAGAAAACGGTGACGCAAAATGAACACGCCAAACAAGCTTACAATATTAAGAATAATACTCGTGCCGTTTTTGGTCGCGGCGCTTCTGCTCGATTTTATTCCGCACAGACTTCTTGTTGCGGAAGTGATTTTCTGCGCCGCCTCGCTGACGGATTATTTTGACGGCAGGCTTGCGAGAAAAAACGGACAGATAACCGCGTTCGGCAAGTTTGCGGACCCGCTCGCGGATAAAATACTCGTGATATCGGCGTTCCTCTGCTTTGTTCAGCTCGGCTATATCGGCTGCGTTCCGATAATAATCGTCTTGTTCAGGGAATTTGCCGTGACCTCGATAAGGCTCGTCGCGGCTTCGGGCGGAAAGGTGGTCGCCGCGAATATGTGGGGCAAGGCGAAAACCGTCAGCCAGATAGCCGCCGTAATAATAACGCTTTTGCTCGAGTATTTGCTGAGCGTTTTGCCGCTCGGCACCGCCGGAGCCGCCGCAGTGGATATAACCGTTCAGGTTGTAACATGGATATCGGTCGTGCTGACCGTTGTTTCCGGCGCGATATATATAAAGGACAACGCCGCGTTCATAAAATAAATCGGGCGCGCTCCGCCGATTTGAGCCTTTTATTGCGGGGCGGAGCCGAATCAAACAAACAGATTGGATTGAGAGGAAGATCTTTATTATGCAGCTATATAACACGCTTGGACAGACAAAGCAGGAGTTCGTGCCGCACGAGCAGGGCAGGGTAAAGATGTACACCTGCGGGCCGACGGTGTACCATTACGCGCACATAGGAAACCTGCGCACATACATAATGGAGGACGTTCTTGAAAAGCAGCTTCGTTTCATCGGCTACGACGTAACAAGGGCGATGAACATAACGGACGTTGGACATTTGTCGAGCGACGGCGACACGGGCGAGGATAAAATGCTCGCGGGGGCAAAGAGAGAGCACAAGACGGTGCTTGAGATAGCAAAATTCTATACGGACGCATTTTTTGACGACTGCGACAAGCTCAATATAAAAAGGCCGGATATAATCGAGCCGGCGACCGGCTGTATAGACTCCTTTATAGAGATGATAAGCGTTCTGCTCGATAAGGGATACGCCTATGTTGCGGGCGGCAACGTGTATTTTGACACCTCAAAGCTCGACTGCTACTATGTGTTCGGCAATCAAAACGAGGAGGATCTCGCGGTAGGGGTCAGAGAGAGCGTCGAGGAGGACGTAAACAAAAGGAATAAGGCGGACTTCGTGCTGTGGTTCACAAAGTCGAAGTTTGAGGATCAGGAGCTTAAATGGGATAGCCCGTGGGGCAGCGGTTATCCGGGCTGGCACATAGAGTGCTCGGCTATTTCGATAAAAAATCTCGGCGAGTACCTCGACATACACTGCGGCGGCGTTGACAACGCGTTCCCGCACCATACGAACGAAATAGCGCAGAGCGAGGCTTACCTCGGTCACCCGTGGTGCAAATACTGGTTCCATGTGCTGCACCTGAACGACGCAAGGGGCAAGATGAGCAAGTCAAAGGGCGGCTTCCTCACGGTATCTCTGCTCGAGGAAAAGGGATATAACCCGCTCGTGTACCGTATGTTCTGCTTGCAGTCGCATTACCGCAAGCCGCTCACGTTCAGCTTTGAGAGCCTTGACAACACGGCGAAGGCTTACGGCAAGCTGATAAACAGAATATCGTCGCTCTCGGAGTCGGGCGAGGTTTCGTCGGAGAGGTGCAAGCCTTATATCGACTCGTTCAACGAGGCTATGAACAATGATTTGAACACGGCTCAGGCGATAACCGTGTTGTACGACGTGCTTAAAGCCGAGCTGAACGACGCGGAAAAGCGTTATGTTATAGGCGAGCTTGACAAAGTGCTGTCGCTCTCGCTTCTTGACGGAGCGGACGAGAGCGGCGCGCAGGACGGCGGCGAGGACGCCGAGATAGAGGCTCTTATAGAGAAAAGGGCTAAGGCGAGAAAGGAAAGGGACTGGGCGACCGCGGACGCGATTCGCGACGAGCTCAACGCAAGGAATATCATAGTCGAGGACACTCCACAGGGTATAAAGTGGCGCAGAGCTTAAAAAAGGGCTTGCGCCCTTTTTGTTTGTCATAAAATCTGATTTTGACAGAAAAAAATAAAAGCTCTCGCCCGCCTTTTTCAAAGGGCGGCAGGGGCTTGGGGCTGTAAAAAAACGCCCCCGAAAAAAACGACTGCAAGGAATCAGAAAGGATACCCTTGCAGTCGTTTTTGTGACATAATTTAGCTATCATAAAAACCAATTAAAAATATATTGTACACCATATTAATTAAAATTACCGCTTTAAATTATTATACTCACGCAGATAAGACAGATAAAATGAGCATATAAAAATCCTTTGACGGCGTATTTTCCGCTAAGATTTTTTGAAGGTTCGGAAGAAAATTTTTCGATATTTTTAGAAAATTTTTAGAAAGACGGTTTTTCAAGGATTTGAAACGCCATCTTTAAAAAGAAAAAATCCTCAAAAACGGCTTAAACAAGCCATTTTTGAGGACTGGCTTTTTGGCAGGGGCAGAAGGACTTGAAGTTGCTTAGCAACCCCTCTTGCGGTGCCCGAAAAATGTTTCCGCTTGGAGCGCGGACATTTTTCGACCGCTGCGCCAACCCCTGCTCCCTTTTTCCGCCGCCGGCGGCGGTCGCAGGCGTTGCCCGGCACGCGGTTTTGGAGCGACTCTGATAGAGTTTTAAGTGAAAACACCCATAAATTTTTTTGTTGATTTTTAACATTAATCAGTATAGTGAATTTGTTGATAATGCTTAACATTTTTCATCTGCTACGAGATTTTAACGATTATTTGCCGTAACAAATGGTGGAACAAACTGCCGACCAATATTCATCAAATCAAACAATAAACTGCCATAAAAACTTTTGCTTTTCGTGTTAATTCTTTTTTATTATCGCATATTTTACAAAAATGTCAATAGTTATTAGCTTTTTCTTAACACCGTGAAAAGTTACGCAAAAAGATCAGGGCAAGAAAGATTCAGTTTTCCTACAACAAGATATATCA
>CANPZK010000081.1 GCA_947588875.1 uncultured Clostridia bacterium | reverse complement strand
TAATGCTGTTTATTTTGTCAAAGCATTGAGATTTGCACTTTTATATGGTATAATTTGTTTTAATATTGATTCTTATCATCTGTGAGAAAAAGATTTTGCGGAGCTTCCGCATAAAACGAAGGAGAATGTGAATAAAATGAAGCTTGGTATAGTCGGCTTGCCGAATGTCGGCAAAAGTACGCTTTTTAACGCCATCACTAACGCTGGGGCGCAGTCGGCAAACTACCCGTTCTGCACGATAGAGCCGAATGTGGGAGTTGTCGCTGTTCCGGACAAACGCCTTGACAGGCTCGCGGAAATGTATGACCCGGACAAATACACACCCGCTACAATAGAATTCGTCGATATTGCCGGTCTTGTAAAGGGCGCGTCAAAGGGGGAGGGGCTTGGAAACAAGTTTTTGAGCAATATCCGCGAGTGCGACGCTATCGTTCACGTTGTGCGCTGCTTTGAAAACGACGACATAGTCCATGTTGAGGGCAGTATCGACCCTGTGCGCGATATTGAAACGATAAATCTCGAGCTTGTGCTTTCCGACGTGGAAATGATAGAGCGCAGAATAGACAAGACGCAAAAGCTCATAAAAGCCGACAAAAAATATCAGACCGATCTCGACTTCTTCAAGCGTGTGCTTGAAGTCCTCAACAACGGCCGCTCGGCGCGCAGCATCGACTGCACCGAGGAGGAGGCCGAGCTTTTGTCGAGCGTTGCGCTTCTGACAAACAAGCCTATCATATACGCCGCCAATATGAGCGACGACGACTTCTCTGCCGGAATAGAAAACAACAAATATTTCAATCAGGTCAAGGAAATCGCAGAGGCGGAGCACGCCGGCGTTCTTCCGATATGCGCGGGACTCGAGGAGGAGATCGCGGATATGGAGAGGGAAGAAAAGGAGATGTTCCTTGCCGACATGGGGCTTTCAAGCTCCGGTCTTGACAGGCTCATAACCGAGTGCTACTCCCTGCTGGGGCTTATCTCATACCTCACCGCCGGAAAGCAGGAGGTTCGCGCCTGGACCATCAAAAACGGCACAAAAGCTCCTCAAGCCGCCGGAAAAATACACACCGACTTTGAGCGCGGCTTTATAAGGGCGGAGGTCATCGCCTATGACGACCTTATTGCCTGCGGTTCAATGACCGCCGCCAAGGAAAAGGGCCTTGTCCGCAGCGAGGGCAAGGAGTACGTTATGAAGGACGGCGACGTTGTTTTATTCCGCTTTAACGTCTGATTGCGGTTTTCGGTTGCGATTATGTTATTGACAAAACGGACGGATAAGGCTATTATTATTAAGCATTAATACATATCATTCTTGTAGGCATTGCTTGGAGGTTTTAAGATGATCAAGGACATTCAGGAAGAAATTATCAGGCTGAAAAAGGAAAAGGATATTTGTATTCTCGCTCACAGTTATCAGGCTCACGAGATACTCGAAATTGCGGATTTTACCGGCGACTCTTTCCAACTGAGCGTGATGGCGGAGAAGGCCCCGCAGAAAACCGTTTTGATGTGCGGTGTGCGCTTTATGGCTGAAACGGTAAAAATACTCTCCCCCGACAAGACGGTTTATCTTGTCAGCCCCGACGCCGGCTGCGCTATGGCCGAGCAGATGGACAGGGAGATCATATCCTTAGTTAAGCAGAAGTATCCCGACTATACCGTGGTAGCCTACATTAACACGACCGCCGAGCTTAAAACGATTTGCGACGTTTGCGTGACCTCGTCCTCGGCTGTAAAGATTGTTGACAAAATCGACAACGACAATATTCTCTTTATTCCCGACTGCAATCTCGGCGATTACGTTGCCAAACAGCTCCCGCACAAGAATATAAAGCTCTTAAACGGCGGCTGTCCGACTCACGCGTGCGTTGACAGGGACGACGTGATCAAGGCTAAGGCTCAGCACCCGAACGCTCTGCTTCTCGTTCACCCGGAATGTCAGCCGAGCGTTTGCTCTATGGCTGATTTTATCGGCTCGACCTCGGCTATTATGGATTACGCCAAAAAGTCCGACGCAGAGGAATTTATTATTGGGACTGAGATGAGCATAGCTGAGCATTTACAATACGAGTGTCCCGACAAGCGCTTTTACTATCTCTCTCAAAAGCTGATGTGCAGAAATATGAGGGTCACGACTCTTATGGACGTTTATAACTGCTTAAAGGGTATCGGCGGCGAGGAGATAGTCCTTGACGAACAGACTATTTCCGACGCTCGCAGATGTATTGACAAAATGATAGAGCTTGGGTAAGGCGCGGCAAAACGGATATTAAGGCGGCGGGAGCGGCTCACACTTTGGTGAAGCTGCTCCCGCCTGTTTTTTTATTTTTGTTTTTATTTTTACTTTCCGCTGCCGCTGCTCGCGTTTTTAGTATATCCGAGGTGTATGAGAGTTCGGGCGGCGACCCGTGCGACGGAGTCGCACGGAAAGCGCGGCGGCTCGCTGCCCCGTGACAGAGGCGAGCCCCTGCCCCGCCGCGCTTTTGGCAAATTTCCGCCGCAAGGCGGAAATTTGCGGTCGCCGCCCGAACATAGTCCGTCACACTCGCATTGTAAAAACGAGATATGCGGCAGCTCCGTCTGATGTTGTACCTTAATCAATAAAGAACTATAATCGCTCCCGCCTTGACAGTGCCGCTTATTTTTCCGTCCTTTACCGTAAACGTTTCGCCGGATACCTTGTCGGTATATTCGCCGTCGGACAGCTTTGTTTCAACGTCCTTTATCTCATTGTCGGAGGAATCGACGCTTACGATAACAGCGCCCTTATCCCCTCTCTCAATCATCAGGAGCATTTCGTTGTCCATCGGATTTGTGAGATTCTCCTCAAGTCCTATCATATGATTCCTGAACTTGTTTACCTCTGCTACCTCTTTTGACTTATAGAAATCGCTGCCGGCTTCACCTATCTTATTGTTGCCCCACTGATCCTCTATGCTAGAGCCTGCCGGACGGCTGAAAAACAGCGGTGTGCCGCCGCTTCTTGCGGCTATTATCGCCCAGCCGTGCTTTATGTCCTCCTCGGTAAGCTGCGACCACGAACCGTCGTTGCAGTAATTATCGTGAGATTCCACCCACGTTACGAGCTTACTCGGGCTTGTTCCGTTGGCGGAAAAATCGGTCAATTTTCCCGCGCTTAAATCCATTCCGGCAACTGAGCTTCTTATAACCCCGCCGTAGCTCGACGCGGTCACGTTCAAGAGCTTTGTATACGACTGTATTCTGTCGGAGCCGCCCTGAAGCACCTCGCCGTATTGGAACTCGGCTCCGTTATCGAGAATGACGTTCCAGAAGTCGCTCGCGTAAACCGCCGGGTCGTCGCTAAGCTCAATATGCTTCGTAGCGTCGTATCTGAAGCCGGACGCGCCGTCCGCAACACACTGCTTGAGGTACGAGAGAATATACTGCTGTATCTTTGGATCCTGCGTGTTTAAATCCTTGAGTCCGAGAAGGTCGCCCTGAGTTACTTCCTTGCGGTCGTTATAATCCTTTACCTCGCCGTTTCCGTGGAAGGGCTGATCCGTTATTTTGAAAATATCCTCCGAAATTGCATTTGTGTCGCCTGTCATATGATTTACAACTGCGTCAACTATTATCTTTATCCCATACTTTTTTGCCTCGGCGCAAAGCGATTTAAACTCCTCCTCTGTGCCGAGCTGATAGTTGCCTATTTTATAGTTTGTCGGCTGATAGTGATAGTACCACTTGCCGTTGTTATTGCTGCCGTCCTTATCCTGAAGCTGCATTCCGCCGTTTTCGCCGACCTTACATTCGTTTATCGGCGAGGTCTGTATAGCCGTATAACCCGCCTCGGCTATATCTTTAAGGTTGTCCTTGATCGTATTGAACGACCAGCACCACGCGTGGAGTATCGTTCCGGTCGATATTTGAGGGGATAGCTCGTATTCCCCGACCGGCTCGGTATCTATTGCCTCGGTTTCTGCCTCTGTCTCAGGCTCTGTCTTTTCAGCGTCGGACGAGTTTGTCGAGGACGTTTCCGAGGACGACGGCTCGGACGACGAGCTGTTGTTACCGCCGGAACAGGAAACAAGGCTGATTGTCATGAGCGACGCCAACAACGCCGCGAGAATTCGTTTTTTCATTTTGTGTACCTCCGTTCTTATTTTACCTCTATATTATAACAAGCTTACGATTTTAAGTAAATAGAATATTATATTTTTTGCAATGCGGCGGCAATCTCCGCTTGCAGAGTATCGAAAAACAGAACGGAGCGCCCGATAGAGCGCTCCGCGTGAATAAGCTATCTCTTAACGATAAATCGGCGGATAATTAAAGCCGGAAATATTCGTTATATACTTTTGAATCATTATCGCGTCCGCAATTGTAACTCTTCCGTCAAAGGATACGTCTGCGGCTTTGTTTTGCTCGGCTGACAGCTTGATTATATTTACGATTGCCTTCTGAGCAGTGATAGCGTCGGCTATTGTTATTGTTCTGCTGCCGTCAAGATCACCCATAAAGTAATCGTTCTTTGCCTCGCCGGGAAGAACCTTTATCGTTTCGTTCTTTGCCGACGACGGAGTTACCGCCCCGTTCGAGGTGTTTTTAAGATTGCTGTAATTGATTGAGATCGACGCGTCGCCCTCGTCCGCGACTACGTTGAACACGAGCCTTACAAATACCTTAGAGGTTTTGAAGTCGTATCCGCCGTTATCTGACGCAGTCAGGGTTATCTTTCCTGCCGTATCAAAATTCGGAGCGGCGCCGGAGGCAATGTTGTCAAAGATACCCATCTTTGAGGAAATTGTAAGGTCGGAAACCTCAAGAATATTCTTTGTATAATTTACTACCGCTTCGATATGCGACAGCAGGCTTGATGCCTGAAGCTCTGCGGTGTAAATAATTTGGTCGCCGTTGTTCGCCTTTTGACCGTTTACCGTTACTCCGGTTTCCGATTTTTGATAAATTCTTACTTCATCGCTCTTGGTGTATTCGGTAATTTCAACAGGCGAGCCGTCCGCATTTTCCCTCTTGAAGGAAAGTATATCTCTTACATTCGTGCTTATGGTAGTCTGACCGCTTGAAGCGATAACGTCGAATCTGTATATCGCAAGCACCGGTTTTGTTCCCGTAAAGTCATACCCTTTGCTTCCGCCGTAGTTTGCCATCGTACTCATTTTTAAAGCTCCCGGCTCGCTTGTGAAATCCGGCGTAATGCTAACGGGGTTCTTAATATTCGGATACATACTCGACTGCGCAAGCTGCGCGTCGCTGAACTTGAGATACGACGTATCAAAATCGGTTCTGGCTGTTACGCCGCCGATCTCTTCCTTGACGTTCAGATATACTATGTACTCTATAACGTCTCCCTTATGGAATTCCTCGCCGTTTACTATAACCGCGTCCTTAACGTCGGAAGCCGGTATAACCTCTTCCTTTTCCGAGGTCGGGCTGATTCTGTTGGTCTGGGAGTCGAGAATATCTCCGAAGGCGTGCGTTATTGTGGTAGAGCCTGATTTTGCCTTTACAGTAAATGTGAATATCGAGAACACCGAATCCGAAGCCGTCATATTGAGGTTAGCTCCGAATACCGAGTATTCGCACTTCTCGAGCGACGAGCTTTCAGTGTAATAATTCGACCTGAACTGGTCGCCCTGAGAAAGTATCGGAAATACTACGCTGTCCGCCTGCTTTTCCAAAGTGAGGTAGTTGGGGTCATATCCCATTATGCCGTGGGCTGTGTCCACATTCTTCGCAAAGCTCGCCGTTACCTTGAAGGAAATCTTGTCGCCCTGCTTGAACGGAACTCCGTTTACATACACATTCTGGTCGTCCGGATTCGTCGGCTTAGGATCGGTAGGCTTCGGGTCTGTCGCCGTTGGGCTCGTCGGACTATCGCTATAAAGCTTTACGTTATCCGTCGGGCTTGCGCTTACCGCTACCGGCAGTCCATCCGAATCAAACGTCATTGAATAAGCCTCTGAAACATTCGCCTTGATAGTTGTTGTGCCCGAAGCGGCCGTAACCTTGAATTTAACTCTTATCAAAACGGCGCTTGCCGATTTAAAATCATATCCCTTGCCGCTCGGATTAGCCATTGCGTTGAAGTTGACTAAACCGGAAACAGACGTATAGTCAACGGCATAATTTCCGTCTGAGGAAATAACGGGCAGCATTTCTACTTCCGAAAGCTGATCCGAAGCCGGAGAAACATAATTTTTATCGTATTTAACACTGCCGACTATTCCCGAGAGAATATCGCTTGTCTTTAATAGGGCTGTATATTCGATAACGTCGCCCTGTGCAAATTTTGTGCCGTTGATATAAACGCCCTCGGGCTGAGGCTCGGTCGGGCCTGCCTTAGCGCTTACGCTCTGCGTGAGCTTTGCGTTTGTAACAGCCTCTGCGTTCATATTGTAAAGCTCGCTCGTAGCAGTGGAGATATTTACGCTGCCGCCTACGGCGATAACCTTAAATTGTAATGTAACAAGGGTTTTTCCGCCCGTGAAATCGTAGCCGTTCGACGCGTCGAGCGCGCTGATGAACGCGAAGCAGGAATTATCGTTCGGCTCGTAATTCACGATGACGCTGCCGGTTTTGAGGTTGGGGCAGGTCGTTGTATCGGCGGTCTTTACGAGTGAAAGCGCTTCCGAATTGCCGGTCACGTTTACATACGCGCCGAGAGTTGAGAGCTTTTCGGAATTAAGCGTTGCAGTATATGTAATAGTGTCGCCGAGCGAATACTGATTGCCGTTTACCGTGAGCTTATCCGACGGGGTTGGGTCTGTAACCGGGTCGGTCTTAGGCTCTGTCTGCGGGTCGGTTTTGGGTTCTGTTTTCGGCTCCGTCTGCGGGTCGGTTTTCGGAGTTGTAACGGGGTCTGTCTGATCCCCGCCCGAATATTTCGACCATGTGCCGGTAACCTTGTTCCAGCCGTCCGCGTCGCTGTTGAGGGTTACCATATTGTTATCCGACGAAGCGTCGATCAATACGTCCTCTGACTGGTTCCAAAGCGGAGGATTGCTCCAGTCGTAGCCCGGTGTATTCGGGTCGAATCTGCCGAATACTATGCCTTTCCAGTTGCCGCCCGACGGAACCGTGCATTTATACAGGTTGCTTTCGTTCGCAACGGGATTCAGGTCTACCCATTGATGATTATTGTCGTCAACATAGAAATAAGCCGCAAATCTTGCGCCGGCTGTCAGCCAGTTTGAATTAGGCTTAAAATAGAGGGTTGACGGCATTCCGCTTGCCGCGCTTTCCAGTGAGGCGCCCAAATCAACGCCCTGCGTACCGGCGGCAACGGCTGAGCCGGAGCCCGCAAGCAAAGCGGAAAACGCGAGCAGAACAGCCAGCAGGACGCCGATAACACGATGTTTTGATTTTACCATTTTTTTCCAAGTCCTTTCCTAAAAAAAATCTAAATTTACGCATTTTCATGCTGATATAAGTATAGCAATATATTGTGTTTAAATCAACAAATTTACCATATTTGTCACCTGCAAATTTGAATTTTGTATGATTGAATAATAAAAATTTTTTGACTTTGTGTGAATTGCACAGAATATTTTGCCTGTCAAAAAGAGTATTTTTTTCGTACGCGATGTAAAAACCGCAGTCACGCCTTCCCGAGTCGGCCTGCCGCCGCTCAATATTACAAGCGTTTGCAGCTCCCTTTGCGGCGCTCATCGGCGACTCCCTCCGAAAATAAATTAACAGCCTTAAAGGAAAAATCGCCCCGACCGCGCTTAATTGCGCCTCGGAGCGATCATATGTTTTTAGCCCTCGCTTTGCTCCGCCTTTTTTATCTTGAATATCTTTCGGAGCACAAATCCTATGAACGGAGGACTTTTTACGACTACGACCTTCAAGCTAACACCCCCTTAGCATCTTTTCATAAGACAACATCCCAGCACTATGAGAAGAACCGCAACAACAAACGTGAAGCAGCCCTCCGGCAGCACGCACGAGGCAATTATTCCCGCGGCAAACGCAACGGCGCATTTGCCCTTTGTTCTACAACTGTTCACCGTATCAATTCCTTTTCTATCATCTTTATCCTACTTATATATTACTCGGCTTTTAAAACTTTGTTACTGTTGAATGTTTATTGGGCGGGTGGTATAATATTACAGTGTCGGCGCATTATTGTTTGAAGTGCCGCGCAGAGCCGTGCTTTGCGCTATTCGCTATAAGTGCGCTTCTGCCGACGAGTATTATAAATATATCAATTTAATGGAGAGAAAAATGATTAAAAGACTAACCGCTAACGCCAGAAAGCCGCAGGGCTTTTGGGGAAAGCTGATGATTAAAAAAATGAACGCCACTCACTACGATATGACGCGCTGGGCGCTTGAGCAAATAAAGCTCCCCGAGGGCGGCGCTGTCGTCGATTTAGGCTGCGGTGGCGGAAGATGCGTTAAGCTGCTCGATTCAATGTGCGGCGCGAAGATATACGGAGTCGATTACAGCCCTCTCTGCGTTAAAAAGGCGGGGCGCAAAAACAGGCGCTCGATAAAATCCGGCAAGGTCGAGATTTTAAAGTCAAGCGTTGAAAAGCTCCCCTTTGGCGATTGCTCGATAGACTGCGCGGTTTCGGTTGAATCAATCTACTTTTGGGACGAGCCGGACAAGGCCTTTTCCGAAATATTGCGCGTACTCAAGGCGGGCGGCAGCTTGAATATAGTATGCGAGATGGTAAAAAACAGCGACGGCACAGGCGAGCACACCGACGTCGCCGAGTTTTTGAAGCTCAAATATTACAGCATTGACGAGCTTGAGTCGCTCTTTAAAAGGAACGGCTTTGAGAATGTTTCAAGCGTTTTTGACGAGGAGAATATCAGGCTGATAGTAAGCGGAGTCAAGCGATAAATTTTCAG
>CANPZK010000080.1 GCA_947588875.1 uncultured Clostridia bacterium | reverse complement strand
CAACATTATCTTGTGTCGCGAATACTCAAATATCAAATGTAAATTTTGGAGAAACAATTTTTAAAAGTATGTGAAAGCTCACATAATCCTCGTGTAATACTTGTCGGATATGTGGAGGAATGCAGCGGTACGCGCCGAGCTAAAAAGCGCACCCGCCGTTATCTCGTTTCGTTCAGGTTCTGGGCGTACTGCTTGAACTTCGACGGCTTTTTCTGCTTTTCGGGCTTGACGTTCTTGCCCCTGTAATGACGGGCGTGCTTCCAAGCCTTTGCAAGCTCCTCGCTGAGAGCAGAATTCATTCTCTCCTCGTTTTGTCCGCCCTCGATGCCGTTGAGTATTACTATTGTTATTATTGAACGGCAGTCCATATCGCCGTTTTTATACTGTGCGTTCAGAATACCGCCGAGCTTTTCAATCTGCTGCTTGTTTCCGCTTGACAACAACTCGTTTACCTTTGGCACGACGGACGCCTTTGCAAAGGTCGCGGAGCGGAACGGTGAATAGCAGTCTTCCTCGTTGAATATTTCGTCCATTAAATCGGGCAGTACAGCCGCAAGGCGCTTGAACAGAAAGACCGGATCAACGTTTCCGTCATCGTCTCTCTTTTTCTTTTTTTGCGCCCTCTGCGCCTTCTGCCTTACCGGCGCGCTTACAGTCGAGATAAAGTCGTTCGCTATGCTGTTCGCGTCCTTTTTGTCGTTCGTTTCGGGGTCGAACATCCATGTTGCGAGCGACCTCCACTCGTTGTCGGGGCCTTCGTCGGTCATGGCGCAGCTTTCAAGCACCATGAGCTTTTTCTCGGTGTAATAGATTATCGAATACGCGGTCGCGTCGTTCGCGTAAAGGGATACTATCTCGTTATCCTCGGCGTTGGAAACGCTGAGCTTTGAATATCCCTGAGATTCAAGAGCCTCCTGTACCCTTGTGCAGATAAGCTCATATGCTTCGTTTATAGTCATAATATCATCATTCCTCGCTTAGCTTTTATCTTGCGTCTGAATTTACAACCCCTATTATAACCGCTATTTCCAATTTTGTCACTACTTTTTAATTTTCTTTACAAAAACTGCGCCGCCCTGCGTTTTAATTTCTATTTGAAAGATGAGCCGTTATGTGGTATTATTACTACTTGAAGATCTTATTACAGCTTTGATTGCGAGGAGATGAGCTGAAATGTCAAGAGAGCCTATCGGTGTTTTTGACTCGGGCCTCGGCGGGCTTACAGCCGTCAGAGAGCTTTTGAACGCCCTGCCGCATGAAAATATCGTCTATTTCGGCGATACGGGCAGAGTGCCTTACGGGAACCGCAGCAAAAGCACTATAATAAAATATGCGCAGCAGGACGCAAAATTTCTGCTTTCAAAGAACGTCAAATTTATAATAGCGGCGTGCGGAACGGTCAGCTCCGTTGCGAGCGACCTCGGCGGAAGAATACCAGTTCCGTTCACCGGCGTTGTAAAGCCGACGGCGAGGGCGGCGGTAAAGGCGACGAAAAACGGCAAAATCGGCGTTATAGGGACGAGCGCGACCATTGGGAGCAATTCCTACAAAAAGGAGATAGAGGCGATTGCCCCGGATATGCTTGTTTATCAGCAGGACTGCCCGCTCTTTGTGCCTTTGGTTGAAAACGGCTTTATATCCGAGGACGATCCGATAGTCGTTATGGTGGTTGAGAGGTATTTGCAGAAATTCAAGGATATTGGGGTCGATACCATAATACTCGGCTGCACGCATTATCCGATACTGAGAGGCGTTATCTCAAAGGTAATGGGCAGCGGAGTGTCGCTTATCGACTCGGGCAGAGAGACGGCGCTTTACACGGCGAAGCTCCTTGAGGAGAAGGGGCTTTTAAACGACGGCGGCGAATGCGGCGAAACGAGCTTTTATGTGAGCGACACGCCGGACGGATTCTCGCATCTTGCGGGAATGTTTCTTGACAGGAATATGGACGACGAAGTTACGCAGATAGATATAGAACAGTATTAAGGGTAGAGAAATGGCTGAATTATTAAGAGATTATTTTATAAAGATAACGGGGACCCAAGAGGTTGACGGCGAGAAGGACCGCGTGGTTGTAGAAACTACGGGACACTATGAGGAGAAGGACGGCGTCAAATACATATACTATAAGGAATACTATGACGACGAAAATGGCGACGACGAGAAGGACGCTATCGTAAAGATAGAGGACGGCGGGCTTATATCAATAATACGGGACGGCGAGTACAAGAGCCAGCTTATGCTCGAGCTTGACCGCCAGCACCAGTGCTTTTACCAGACTCCGTACGGAGATATGCTGATAAAGGTATATACAAGTCTTGTCGATATTGATTTGAGCGAAAACGGCGGAAGAATGCGGGCTGTGTATTCCTTGAATTTCAACGGGGATTTCGGCAGCGAAAACGAGTTTATCATAGAGCTGAAAAGGATAAGCTGATATGCCGGCACTCGGGGCAGCCGCTTCATCCCGTTTCGGGAGTAGCAGGGGCGAGAGAGGTTCGGGCGGCGACCGGCGAGAGCGCGCCGCAGGCGCGCTCTCGCGAAAAACGCGGCGGGGCAGTGACTGCCGCGGCGTATGCGAACCGTTACCGCCGCGTTTTTGGCTTCCCCGCCGGAGGCGGGGAAGCGGTCGCCGCCCGAACGCCGGACGCCGGAGTATATTCGGAACGGGCGGACGCGGCTGCGTTTCTTACGGACAACACCGATATTAACAGGTAAAGGAAGATAAAATATGTCACAAACAGCGAATATTGCAGTAACGGAACTCAGGGAAGAGATAAAGAACGCGCTCGACGCGGCGGTGAAAAAGGGCGAGCTGCCCGCGTATGAGGAGCTGCCGGAATTTATAATCGAGATACCTGCGGACAGGAGCCACGGCGATCTGGCGACCAACGCGGCGATGGCGTGCGCAAGGACGTTCAAAATGCCGCCGTTTAAAATCGCAAACGCGATAACGGAGAATATCGACCTCGATAAAACATATGCGGAAAGCTGCGCAACGGCGGGCCCTGGCTTTATCAACTTTATTTTGGCGCCGAGGTATTATGCCGACGTCCTAAAGGAGATAGAGCAGAAGGGCGGAGAATACGGCAGAAGCGACTGCGGCAAAGGCAAAAGGGTGATAGTCGAGTTTGTGTCGGCAAACCCCACGGGGCCGATGCACATAGGAAACGCAAGGGGCGGAGCGCTCGGCGACTGCCTCGCGTCGGTGCTGGAGGCGGCGGGCTTCGACGTGTCAAGGGAATTTTATGTAAACGACGCGGGCAATCAAATCGAGAAATTCAAGACCTCGCTTGAAACGAGATATTTACAGCTCTATCGCGACGGCGTTGAAATGCCGGAGGACGCATATCTCGGGGAGGATATAACGAACCACGCAAAGGCGTTTGCCGCGATATACGGCGATAAATATGTGAACGCGGACAGCGAGGAGCGCAGACAGGCGCTGTGCGATTATGCGCTGCCGATAAACATTCAAAAGCTAAAGGACGACCTCGAAAAATACCGCATAACATACGACAACTGGTTTTTGGAGAGCAGCCTGCACAACAGCGGAGCGGTCGCGGATATAATAGAAAAGCTGAAGGCGAGCGGCCATACATACGAGCAGGAGGGGGCGCTTTGGTTCAAGACAACCGATTTCGGCGAGGAGAAGGACAGGGTACTCGTCCGCGCAAACGGGATACCGACCTACCTCGTGCCGGATATAGCCTATCACTACAACAAGCTCGTCACCAGGGGCTTTGACACGGCAATAGACGTTCTCGGCGCGGACCACCACGGCTATATACCGAGAATGAAGGCGTCGATGGAGGCGCTGGGGGTAGATTCCGACCGACTCGATATGATAATCATGCAGATGGTGCGCCTTGTAAAGGACGGCGAAACGTACAAGCTTTCAAAGCGCAGCGGAAAGGCGATAACGCTGGAAACCCTGCTGGAGGAGGTTCCTGTCGACGCGGCGAGATTCATCTTCAATATGCGCGAGGCGAACACTCAGATGGACTTTGACCTCGATTTGGCAGTTGCACAGGACAGCCAGAATCCGGTGTATTACGTTCAGTACGCGCACGCGAGGATATGCTCCGTCATAAAGGCGCTGCGGGAGGACGGCGTTGAGCCGCGAAAATGCTCGGACGAGGAGCTTTGTCTGCTGACGGCTCCCGAGGAGAGAGAGCTTGTGCATCATCTCGCATCATATACGGGAGAGATAGAGGCGGCGGCGAGGGATTACGACCCGACCAAGATAACGCGCTTCGTGCTGCGGCTCGCGTCGCTCTTTCATAAATTTTACAACGCGTGCAGGATAAAGGGCAGCGAAGAGGGACTCATGCAGGCTAGGCTTGCGCTGTGTCTTGCGGTTAAGAGCGTTATAAAAAACGTGCTCGATATGCTGAAGATAACGGCTCCGGAGTCGATGTGAGAGGAAACGGAAAATTGCGGGCTGCCGCAGTCGCTCTCGGCGGGTTTGTGCGGGCGACAGGGGCTCGGGCGGCGACCCGCGCGGCGCAGCCGCGCTGAAAAACGCGGCGGAGGGCAAGGCTCTGCGAGTCAAAAACACCCCTGCGTCGCCGCGTTTTTCCGCCGCTTCCCGCCGCCGGCGGAAAGCGGCGGTCGCCGCCCGAGCATACCATAAATACACGCATACCGCGAACGGGCGCGGCGGCAGCCAAAGAGCAAACTGCGTAAAAATACGAAAAAATCATTTTTATAAAAATTTTGCCGAAAGCCCTTGACTATATTTCCGTCTTGTGATAGAATATTTTTACCTCGTAAAAAGGGGTTTATTTTTTTGCCCTTTTTGAGGGAGGCTTTGGTGCCGGCTTTTAAACCGGCGTAACAATAATAATCCGAAAATCGGAGGTGCCGTTAATGAGAGTAAAAATCACAATGGCCTGCACAGAGTGCAAGCAGCGCAACTACAACACTATGAAGAACAAGAAGAACGATCCGGACAGACTTGAAATGAGCAAGTACTGCCGCTTCTGCAAAAAGCATACTCTTCATAAGGAAACGAAATAATTAATCGGAGGGTTTGAAGATGGCTGAAAAGAATGCCGAGAAAAAGACAGATAAAAAAGAATCTGCCGGTAAGGTAAAAAAGCCGGGCATATTCTCAAGACTTGTAAAATACCTCCGTGAATGCAAGGGCGAAATCAAAAAGATAACATGGCCCGCGCCAAAGACGGTTTTCAAGAATATGGGAATCGTAATCGCGGTTATCGTGGTAGTTGGATTGATTATTTTCGGACTTGACAGAGGTCTTTATGCACTGCTCGGTCTTATAATGCAAATGAGTTCAACCTAATTTACACGGAGAGGGTGAATGACAGTGCCTGAAGAAGCAAAATGGTATGTTGTTCATACCTATTCCGGGTATGAAAACAAGGTGGCTTCAAATCTTGAAAAAACCGTAGAAAACAGGGGACTTCAGGATTTAATCAGGGAGGTTAAGGTTCCGACCGAAACCGTGACGGAGATAGAAGACTCGAAGTCGCGCGAGGTTGAACGCAAGATTTTCCCGGGATATGTATTCATAAAAATGGTCTATACCGACGAAACGTGGTATGTTGTGCGCAACATACGCGGCTGCACGGGCTTTGTCGGCCCGTCGTCGGAGCCCATTCCGCTGACCGACGAGGAGGTCGCGAGAATGGGAGTTGAAACAAAAACCGTTGAGATCTCATACAAGGTCGGCGATTCCGTCAGAATCACGGACGGTCCGCTGGAGGACTTTGTCGGCATAGTCGAGGAGATCGACGCGGAGAAAAACTGTGTCAGGGTTACGGTTTCGATGTTCGGCAGAGATACCTCCGCCGAGCTTGAGCTTAATCAGGCAGAGTTGGTAGAGTAATACGTTAATAATCACCCTGACGGGTGTTATTGCAGAGGGGTCAAGACCCCTTGTGGGAGGAGCGAAAAACAATAACGCTCCGAAAATACCACGAATTTTGGAGGTGCAAAAAAATGGCTCAAAAGGTAGTAGGCTTTATCAAGCTGCAAATACCTGCCGGAAAGGCTACTCCGGCTCCGCCTGTCGGTCCGGCGCTCGGACAGCACGGCGTAAACATCATGGCGTTCACAAAGGAATTTAACGAGCGCACAAAGAATGACGCCGGCCTTATCATTCCGGTTGTAATTACGGTTTATGCGGACCGTTCTTTCACATTTGTGACAAAGACTCCGCCGGCAGCCGTACTCATCAAAAAGGCGTGCGGAATCGAAAAGGGTTCAGGCGTGCCGAACAAGACAAAGGTCTCAAAGATTACCCGTGAGCAGGTCAAAAAGATTGCAGAGCAGAAAATGCCTGACTTAAATGCCGCTAATGTAGAGTCCGCGATGAGCATGATCGCCGGAACGGCTCGCAGCATGGGCATAGAAGTTGTCGATTGATTAAGCCCGGGTGGGAGGACTCAATCCGATTTTACCACTCAATAGGGAGGACAAAGCAATGAAACACGGAAAGAAATATGTCGAGAGCGCAAAGCTCGTTGACAGGACAAAATTTTATGACGTTGCCGAAGCGATGGATCTTTGCATAAAGACGTCGAAGGCGAAGTTTGACGAGACGATCGAGGTTCACGTAAAGCTCGGAGTTGACAGCCGTCACGCGGACCAGCAGGTAAGAGGCGCGATCGTACTGCCGAACGGCACAGGTAAAAACGTAAAGGTTCTTGCAATATGCAAGGGCGAAAACGAAAAGCTCGCACAGGAGGCGGGCGCCGATTATGTCGGCGCGGAGGATATGACCCAGAAGATCCAGTCCGAAAACTGGATGGATTTCGACGTTTTAATCACAACGCCGGACATGATGGGACTTGTAGGCCGTCTTGGTAAGATCCTCGGTCCCCGCGGTCTTATGCCTAACCCGAAGGCGGGCACCGTTACCCCCGACATCGCGAGAGCGGTCAAGGAGGCAAAGGCAGGTAAGATCGAGTATCGTCTTGACAAGACAAACATTATCCACTGCCCGATAGGCAAGGCCTCTTTCGGCGTGCAGAAGCTCCAGGAAAACTTTGACACGCTTCTCGGCGCGATAGTAAAGGCTAAGCCGGCGGCGGCTAAGGGTCAGTATATCAAGTCGTGCGCGGTAACAAGCACGATGGGTCCGTCGGTAAGACTCAACCCGAACAGGGTTGGCGGTCAGGGCGCCGAGGGTTAAACAAAAAATACTTGACAGGCGGCTTCGCCTGTGGTATTATATCTACGCTGTTCTTTTCCTAAGACAGCAGGTGCATAACGCGTAAAGGATTTTCCTGCCTGCCGAGGTTCGGAGCATAATTTTGAATAAAATTTATTTTATCTGAAATTATACTGCCCCTCTGCTCGTCAGGGGGGCTTGTTTTTTAGCTTTGGCGGTCACTTCTTAAAAGGGGCTATGCCAAGGCTTTGCGAAACGGCTTTATGCACAATCCCGTATTCGGAGGTGAAAATATTGCCAAGTGAGAAAATTCTCGAACAAAAAAAGGCGGTCGTATCAGAGCTTTCCGAAAGACTGAAAAACTCTGTTGCGGGCGTACTTGTAAACTACAAGGGTATAACCGTTGCCGACGATACAAAGCTCAGAAAGGAGCTGCGTGAGGCGGGGGTAAAATACACGGTAGTTAAGAACACGCTTCTCAAGAGAGCCGCGCAGGACGCGGGCATTGACGGCTTTGAGCCGGTGCTTGAGGACACGACAGCTCTCGCGACGAGCGCAGAGGATTATGTTGCCGCAGCAAGGATACTCTGCAAATATGCGGAGGACAACAAGAGCTTCGAGATAAAGTCGGGCTATGTTGACGGCGAGGTTCTGGAGGTTGAAAGAATCAAGGAGCTTGCAAAGCTGCCGAGCAAAGAGGTTCTGGTTGCAAAGGCTCTCGGAGGACTCAACGCTCCTATCAGCGGCTTTGTTACAGTGCTTAACGGCAACATCAGAGGTCTTGCCTGCGTGCTGAATGCAATCGCAGAGCAGAAGGGCGCTTAAAGCGCGCACACATTAAAAATCTAATCTTATTTAATTTTGGAGGTAAAAATTATGTCAGAGAAAGTTACACAGTTAATCGAAGATGTTAAAAATCTTACAGTTCTTGAGCTCAGCGAGCTCGTAAAGGCACTCGAAGAGGAGTTCGGCGTTTCCGCCGCAGCTCCGGTTGCAGTAGCGGCAGCTCCCGCGGCAGCAGGCGCGGCAGCAGTCGAGGAGAAGACCGAATTTGACGTTGTTCTCAAGGCGGCAGGCGCTGAGAAGATCAAGGTTATAAAGGTAGTTCGCGAGATCACAGGCCTTGGACTTAAAGAGGCAAAGGAGCTTGTTGACGGCGCTCCGAAGACAGTAAAAGAGGCTGTTTCAAAGGACGACGCCGAGGCTATTAAGACAAAGCTCACCGAGGTTGGCGCTGAGGTTGAGCTTAAGTAATCTTGTCAAATTTAATTTGGGGTGGGTCCTTCCCGCCCCAATTTTGTTTTATCGCGGAAACGGTTGCGCGATAAAAGCGCCGGGCGGCGTTTTCCCTTTGTGCAACTTGTTACAAATAGGTTACAATATTTATGCTTTTTAAACAATTCGTAATTTTATCGGCGTTAAAACAAAAAAATTGGTTGAAGTTTAAATTTTCGTGTAGTATAATTATAACACTGAAGTAGTGCATTGCTTCGGAAATTTTATTCAATTTTTTTAGGAGGAGAAAGAAATGCGCAAAAAAATAATTAGCGTCGTTCTCGTAGTAATGATGCTGATTTCAATGGCTTGTGTTGGCACTGTTACCTCAAGCGCTGCCGACACAAAAGGAAAGTTTTATCTGCAGCTCCCGCAGGAGTGGATGGACATTACCGCAGGTAAAAAATTCAACGTATTTGCCCACATTTGGGTAAATGGCGGCGAAGGCCTTGCAGAGTGGCAGTCCACAGGACTGAACGGCGGCGTCAGCGAAATGATGACTCCCGTTAACGACACCGGTCTTTATGAGTATGAGATCCCCAAGCTGCCCGCAGCTCTTGAGGACGGCACTC
>CANPZK010000079.1 GCA_947588875.1 uncultured Clostridia bacterium | reverse complement strand
GCAGCCGCGCGGAAAACGCGGCGGGGCAGGGTTTCATCTTCGGGTGGGAGTCTGTGCCCGCCGCGTTTTCGGCTCCCCGAACCTGCCCCTATACAAGCGCAAGGTCAAAACGCGAGAAGCGACAGCCTGCCCGCAGACCCGACTCTCATCTTCCAAAATGCCGCAGACAAACCATAAAAGTCAGTTCATACCCTCCGCTCCAACCTGCGAAAATAATCTCCTCATCTCGGCGCGCAAGCTCCTGCATTCCGGATTGTCAAGTCCTCCGGGCAGAGCCGCTATCTCCTCGGCAGCCCGCTGAGCAAGCCTGAGCGCGTCCATATCCGCGAGGTCGGCTATGTGCATCTCGGGCAGACCGTGCTGGCGCGAACCGAAGAAATCCCCCGGTCCCCTGAGCTTCAAATCCATGTCGGCTATCTCAAAGCCGTTGCTCGTCCTGCACATCGTTTTCAGTCTCTGTACCGTATCGTCGCCGTGAGCGTCGCTTATCAAAAAGCAGTAGGACCTCTCGCTCCCTCTGCCGACTCTGCCCCTCAGCTGGTGAAGCTGTGAAAGCCCGAACCTTTCGGCGTTTTCAACAGCCATAATGACCGCGTTCGGAACGTCTACGCCCACCTCTATCACAGTGGTCGAAACGAGAAGCTGTATCCTGCCCGCGACAAAATCACGCATTACGTCGTCCTTTTCCCTCTGCTTCATTTTGCCGTGGAGCAGTCCGACGGAATAATTGCGGAACGCGCCGGAACGTATTTTTTCGCAGTATTCGGTCGCGGAGGCTATATTCAGCTCGTTTTCCTCAACTGTCGGACAAACTATGTACGCCTGCCGCCCTTTATCAAGGTGATCCTTGATAAAGCCAAACATGGCAAGGCGCTTTTTTGAGTTTATCAAGAACGTTGAAACCCTCTGCCTCCCGGGGGGCAGCTCGTCTATTATCGAAATGTCAAGGTCGCCGTAAATTATCAGCGCCAACGTGCGCGGTATCGGCGTTGCGGACATGACGAGAGTGTGCGGCTTATCGCCCTTTGACATGAGCTTGGCGCGCTGGCGCACGCCGAAGCGGTGCTGTTCGTCGGTCACCGCAAGCCCGAGAGATTTAAACTCCACCCCGTCGGATATTATCGCGTTGGTGCCTATCAGCAAATCTATCTCTCCGCTTTTGAGCCGCTCCCGTATTTTCTTCTTGTTTGCCGCAGTGACCGAGCCTATCAAAAGCTCTACGGTCATACCTGCGGCGGCAAAAATTGCGGAAAGCGACTCGTAATGCTGTTGGGCGAGTATTTCCGTCGGAGCCATAAAAGCCGCCTGCCAGCCGTTCTTTATAACGGTATAGCAAAGCGCGGCAGCCACCGCCGTTTTCCCGGAACCTACGTCGCCCTGAATGAGTCGGTTCATCGGGGCGTTTGAATTGAGCATATCGTTTATACACTCGTATGTCGCGTTCAGCTGCGCCGACGTCGGCTTAAACGGCAGCATTTGATAAAACTCCGAGCTGTTATCCTCCCTTATCCTTACCGGGGTTTCCTCTCGCTTTACGGTTTTTAATTTTCGCAGTCCGAGCGTCAGCACCAAAAGCTCGTCAAAAACAAGCCGCCTGCGCGCCCTTTTCAGCTCGTCGCTGCTGTCGGGAAAATGTATTTTTCGTATGGCAAAGCCGAGGGTATCTATGCCGTACCTTTTGAGCATCGCGTGCGGCACGGTCTCCTTGACCTCCTCCGGCAGCAGCTTTACCGCCTGAGTCATTGCATTTTCTATATTTACCGAGGAAAGTCCTGCGGTCGTTCTGTATATGGGGCGTATCCTGTGGCCGGTTTCCGTATCGGAAAACACCGGCGAGAGCATCTCGGCGCCGCCGCGCGAGGCGCTCACCTTGCCGTAAAACGTGTATTCGCGCCCGGGTCTGAGCATTTTATCTATATACTTATTATTAAAAAACGTCAGGGTCAGAAAGCCCGTTTGGTCAAAGACGGTGCCTCGGCTCAAAAGTCTGCCTCCCGATATTTTCGAGGTGACGACGGGAGCTTCAAGGGTTGCTTTGACGCAGCAATAATCGCCTATTGTAACGCGGTCTATATCGACGGGAGAGGTGTAGTCCTCGTATGCCCTGGGATAAAAGCGCAAAAGCTCGCCGACGGTGTATATTCCGAGCCTGTTGAACAGCTTGGCGCGCTTTTCGCCCACTCCCCAGAGCGTTTCTATCTTTTTTTCAAATAATGACGCCATTTTATTTCCTCGCTCAGTTCCATCTGTGCGGCAGAAGCTCGCCGACGGTCGTAACGCTGCCGTCGGGCAGGAGTACCTCGCAGTTTTCGTTTTCGTCGTTTATCTGGCACAAAAACTCCCTGCATCTGCCGCACGGCGGCCATATATCACCGTTCTTCGTGACCGCGACCATTTTCAAAACCCTGCTTTCGCCGGCGCTGACCATCGCGGCGATTGCGCCGTGCTCCGCGCAAAAGCCGACCGAACACGGCGCGTCTATATTCACCCCTGTATATACTCTTCCCGACTCCGCGAGCAGAGCCGCCCCGACGTAGCCGGCGGTGGTCTGCTTGCCGAGATTTCTATACACCGCCTTTTCGGCGGCTATTCTGTAAAGCTCGTCAAAGGTCATAATCATCCCTCCGAAGAAAAAGGGCATATCGGCAGGAGCGCGCCGCTCGCCAATATGCCCTATAATAATTTAAGTTAAGCGTTTTAATTTACTTACTCGATTGAAATTATAAAGTAGTACACGGGCTGACCGCCGTTTACGAGCGTTACGTCAACCTCGTCGAATTTCGAGCGCACCATGTCAAAGCATCTCTCGGCGTCCTGAGGGCTGACGTCCTCGCCGTATATTATGGTTATAAAGCTCGTGTCCTTATCCGCCATATTCTTTATCAGCTTATACGCCGCCTTGACGGGGTCCTCTTTATCCGTTATGCAGAGCTTGCCGTTGTCGAGGGAGATTATCTCCCCCTCCTTTATTTTTGTACTGCCAAATTCGCTGTTTCTCGCCGCGAACGTCACCTGACCGGTTGAAACTCCCGCCGCCGCGTCAAGCATAAGCTGACGATTGCTGTCGGGAGAAAGCTCGGGGTCGTAGGAGAGCATAGCGGAAATGCCCTGAGGTATAGTGCGCGTTGGCAGGACTATCACCTTTCTGTCACTTACCATCGGCGCAACCTGCTGAGCCGCCATTATTATATTTTTATTGTTGGGCAGTACGAAAACCGTCTTTGCGCCGGTCGCCATGACCGCCTCCAATATCTGGTCGGTGCTCGGATTCATCGACTGACCGCCGCTGACTACGTTCTCACAGCCTACGTCATGGAAAAGCTCGGTCAAGCCCTCGCCCGCCGCAACCGCGACAAAGCCGACCTCTGATTCCGGCTCGGCAAATTCAAACGACTGCTTGGGCTGCTGCTCCGGCTTTTCTGCGATTTCCGCCTCAGCCTCAGCCTCAGCCTCCGCCTTTGCGTTCTTGTGCTGTTCCTTCATATTTTCTATTTTTACCGTGAGGAGCGAGCCGAACGCGAGTCCCGCCTGCAAGGCGTTGCCCGGCTCCTCGGTGTGAACGTGTACTTTGATTATCTCCTCGTCGTCTACGACCACAACGCAGTCGCCTATCGTCTCGAGATATGCTCTTAGCTCGACCGGCTCCTTTTTGCACTGGGGATCTCTTGTCACTATAAATTCGGTGCAGTAGGTGAAGTTTATCTCCTGATCAAACTGAGCCGCCGCTTTCTTGAAGAACACATCGTCCCTTATGTCGTCGGCAAGCTCCATATCGTTTTCAAGCGGAACTATCTCGCCGCCGGAGATAACCGATAGCATTCCCTCCATTATCAGGCACAGTCCCATACCGCCCGCGTCTACCACGCCAGCCTTTTTAAGCACGGGGAGAAGCTCGGGCGTTCTGAGGAGCGACGCGCGCGCGCCGTCCACCATACTGCGCCATGCGTCGGCAAGCTGAGGCTCGCCGCAGTCCGCGATATACGCCTTTCCCGCCTCGTACGCCTCTCTTGCTACGGTCAGTATGGTTCCCTCGGTGGGAGCTGTCACCGCTCCGTAAGCTGCCTCGACTCCGCAGCCGAAGGCTGAAACTATCTCTTCAGCCGAAGCCGTATCGGAATCCTCCGAAAGGCCCTTTGAGAAGCCTCTGAATAAAAGCGAGGTTATAACGCCGGAATTTCCCCTTGCTCCTCTGAGCATAGCCGAGGCTGTCTTTTTTGCAACAATATATATGCTTTCGCTGTCGATATTCTTTAGCTCATTGACAGCGGAGTTTATCGTCATTGACATATTCGTACCCGTATCGCCGTCAGGCACCGGAAAAATATTGAGATCGTCGATCTTTGATTTTGATGAGGTGATGCTGTTCGCTCCTGATATCACCGCATTTTTAAATAACGCTCCGTTCATAAAACACTTTCCTTTCTGCCGCAGCTATGCGGAATGGAATATACTAAAGCAGTGCGCTTATTCGCACCTTGGTATTTCTAACGTTTATTATAACACAATATCGCCTTGTATTTCAACCTGTCAGAACGAATGGTATTAAAAAACATTTAAAACTCGCTTTTTTCGCTTTATTTCGCCTTATTTTTCGTTTTACAGCCATTCGGCTATATTATTTCAAGGCGCTCCACCGAGGTCGTTTTTCCCGTGGTTTCATCGACCGAGAACACTATGCAGTCGAGCTTGCTCTCGCCCTCCGCCCAGTCGAATCTCTGCGGGAGCTTGTCGCGCAGCTTGGCTATTATTATTTCCGGCTTGACCCCGAGCACCGACTCGGCTGGTCCGGTCATTCCCACGTCCGTTATGAAGCCCGTGCCTTTTGGCAGTATTTTTTCGTCCGCCGTCTGCACATGGGTATGCGTTCCGAACATACAGCTTATCCTGCCGTCGAGATAATACGCCAGCGCCGCCTTTTCGCCCGTCGCCTCGGCGTGAAAATCGAGGACTATTATATTCGCGTCTTCGTCCCTTGCGGCTTTTATCAAGCGGTCGGCTGTTTTAAACGGACATTCGAGAGGTTCGAGATATGACGTACCCATAATATTTAAAACGGCGAGCCTTACCCTGCCCTTGTCGATTATTGTCATTCCCTTTCCGGGCGTTGTTGAATCGGGGTAATTTGCCGGACGAATCACATAATCGCATCTGTCGTAATATTCGTACATTTCTCTCCGGCGAAACGCGTGGTTACCGGTAGTTATGACATCGACTCCGCTTGTAAAAATATGCTGTGCGCCGGAGGGTGTTATGCCGTTGCCGTTGGCTGAATTTTCGCCGTTCGCTATAACTACGTCTATATTCTTGAGCTTTTTAATGCTATGCAGCTTCTCCCTTAGAAAATTACATCCGTTTATTCCGACAATATCACCGATTGCGAGTATATTCATCTTTTTCTCCCTATCAAAACAAAATATTTGCGGCTCCGGCGGGGCATGAGGGCAGATTCCGCGCGCTGTCGCATTCACCCGTTTTTTCTCTGCGAGGGCGGCAGGGTACGCGGGCGGCGACCGCGCGGCGCAGCCGCGCGGAAAAACGCAGCGACGGAAGTCCTCCGGCGCAGGCAAGCACCCTGCCCCGCTGCGTTTTTCGGGCAAATTTCCGCCGCAGGCGGAAATTTGCGGGTCGCCGCCCGCACCCATACTCCCGCACAGACCTACCGAGAATATATATGCGACAGCCCCAAGGGGCGCTCAAAAAATACCGCCCTATACACAAGCCGCAGCCGATAAGCTCATTTACAAGTTATAAGGGGCTCCCAAACGGGAACCCCTCGGTTTTTAATTAATTTTCAAAACGGAAATTAATCCTTTATTCTCTTGCGTGCAAGAACTACTACGCCGGCGGCAGCCATGAGAACTACCATAAGAGCGGCAACAGATGTTGAATCGCCTGTCGCAACCTTTCCTGTTGATGAAGGAGGATTGGTTGTTGTCGGAGTTGTTGCTGACGGAGCGGTCGGCTTTGTGCCGGTCGGGTTTGTTGTTGTCGATGATGAACCGCCATCTGACGGAGTTTCGGAAGCGTCCGTTGTCGGCTCGTCCGACGGAGTCTCGGAAGCGTCCGTTGTCGGCTCGTCCGACGGAGTCTCGGAAGCGTCTGTTGACGGCTCGTCCGACGGAGTCTCGGAAGCGTCCGTTGTCGGCTCGTCTGTCGGAGCTTCGGAAGCGTCTGTTGCAGGCTCAGTCTGAGGCTCTGTCTGAGGCTCTGTCTGAGGCTCGGTATCGGGCTGAGTCGGATAATCCTTGAACTCTGTCTCGATATTATCGCCGTCTACGCCCCAAAGGCCTGTTACGTCGTCGTACCAGATTGTTACTGTTGTTGACTCGTTGTTTGTATAGAAGATTTGGTCGTTGCCCATTCCGTCGGGAATCCATGTGGCTCCGTCCATTGTAATCTTAAACTTATAACCGCTTACGTCGTTCTTCGGAAGGTTCTCATAAACCATCTCGTAACGCTTCGTGGCTTCGTTGTAGGTCATCTTGTTATTTTCGTCCTTCGGGTCATAGTTTGAACCGCAAAGGTCTGTCGAACCGGCTACTACATATGTGTGGCTTGCCGGTGTGCACGCGGAATCACTGTACCAGAGAACCTCGTGGGTTTCGGGGTTGTAGGTTACCTTTACATCGTCCTGAGCGCTGAGATAACCGTTGATGTTATCTGCCGGGTATGAATCGCCGTTATCCCAGCTGCCCTCTGTGCAGCTTGATACCTTGAACTGGAATGCAAACGGGCTGTCCTCGGTTGCACCCTCGCCAACCTGCTCGAATGTAATCTCATAGAGGCCTGTCTCAGGATTGAATGTCATCTTGTTGACCTCGGCTCCTGTTACCCAGTTTTCACCGTTACAGAGGTCTGCTACACCAACTACATACCAATCGCTGCTCGGCGCAGGCTCTGTGTCAGGCTCTGTCTGCGGCTCTGTTTGAGGATCAGTCGCGGGGTCTGTCTTAGGCTCTGTTGCGGGATCCGTCTTAGGCTCTGTTTGAGGCTCTGTAATCGGGGACGTCGGGTCGCTGGTTTCATTGTGCTGAACATTAAGCTCTGTACGAGTCTTAACCTGCGACGGGTCGCACCAACTATCGTCCATGTTATACATTTCCTGAATAACAATGCCTACCTCAGCGGTGCCATCGGCGATTACGTCAAATGTGCAGGTGAACGCAAGCGTTTCCTCGGTAAAGAGATTGCCATGCTGAGCATTCATATTGCTTGCAAGAATCGTGCTTTCATAATCTTCGGGCTTGAGATTTACAAGAGTGCTGCCTTTATTGAATTCAGGCATCATCACATCGTCATTGCCATCCTTATCACTGTCATCCAAATACATATCCGGAGAAACCTTCAGATTGTCGCCGCTGTAAACGGTCATGACCTGGATTCCCTCAAATTTTTGAGGGTATGATAGGTAAAAGTTGAATGTTGCGGTATCTCCTGCATGAACCTCCGCATTGACGGGTTCTGTGTTGTAATCAACTCGGTCTAACGCCATAGCGGACATACAGCACATTGACAATACAAGGGCAAGCGCGAGAAAAATCGCGAGAACCTTGCTGTGTTTTTTGAACATTGTAAAAAATCCTCCTCATAAATTTTGATTAATTTAAGCAAGCGCTAATCCAAGCAAATGCTTCGTATATATTTTACATCACTGTAACCGTTTTTTCAATAGATTTTATTGCGTTAAGTAAAATTTGTCGATAATCAATAAATACCTATATTTAAAATTATCCGTTTTGCACACAGACTCGGATAAAAAGACGGCGGAGGATAAAAAACGACGGAGCAGCTTTACCAGCGCACCCTATTAAAACCGCTCTCGGCGTAAATTTTTCTGAAAACAGATTTCTCGCCGAGCCGAAAATAAATTTTTTCTGCTCCCTAATTCGATAAAATAATTTAAAAAGATGATTTATCATTCAAGGTGATGATAAGTCATCTTTTTGGCTTTTACACATATATGAAGAAGGGATTGAAAATATGAACGTTTCTTTCAGCTCCTTTCAAGGGGAGCTAACCGCCTTTTTGAGCGGAGATATAGACCATCACGGCGCGCGCGATATGCGCCGCAGGATAGACGGAGAAATAGAGCGCGCTCACCCGTCCTTGCTTATACTCGACTTTTCCAACGTGCAGTTTATGGACAGCAGCGCTATCGGGCTTATTATGGGTCGTTACAGACTTATGCAGCTTGTAGGCGGGTACATCAGGGTATCGAATGTTCCGGCGCACCTGAAAAGGCTCATCGAGCTTTCGGGAATAGGTGCTCTCGGCGTGCTCGAATACAAGGGAAAGGAGAGGGATAAAAATGAAAGTGCTTAACGAAATGAAGCTCTCGTTTATGAGCAAAAGCGTAAACGAGGGCTTTGCAAGGGGAGCGGTCAGCGCGTTTTTGATGCAGCTCGACCCGACCGTGACTCAGCTTGCGGACATAAAGACAGCCGTTTCGGAGGCTGTGACAAACTGCATAGTACACGCCTACCCCGACGGCGCGGGAATGATATACATAACCGCCAAAATCGCGGAGGAGGGTAAATTTATCGTCAGCGTGCGCGACAAGGGCTGCGGCATCGCCGACGTAAAGCAGGCTATGGAGCCGCTGTTCACCACCGGCGGCGAGGAGCGCGCCGGTCTCGGCTTTGCCGTTATGCAGAGCTTTACCGACAGGATAAGAGTAACGTCAAAGCCCGGGCGCGGAACCACTGTTACAATGGTAAAGCAGCTGAAAAAAGATGAATGAGCGCGAACGCTTTATAAATGAAAACATCGGTCTTGTGCATAGCTGCGCGGCAAGGTTCAGAAACAGGGGCATAGAATACGAGGACCTTTACAGCGCCGGCTGCATAGGGCTGATAAAGGCTTATGACCGCTTCGACAGCAGCCTCGGCTTTAAGTTTTCGACCTACGCCGTGCCGGTCATACTCGGCGAAATAAAGGGTCTTTTCCGAAACGGCGGAGCTGTAAAGGTCAGCCGCCGGTTACGGGAGCTGTCGCTTAAGGTCATGCGCGAGCAGGAGCGGTACTTGTCCGAGCGCGGAGAAGCTCCGACCATATCTCAGCTCGCGGACATTCTCGGTGAGAGCGAGGAGCTTATCGCCCAGGCTGTTTCGTCGAACGTGCATATTCTTTCTCTGTCCGGAGGCGACGAGGACGGCGGCAGGGAGATAGATTTGCCTGTCGAGCCTCAGGACGAAAGGCTGAC
>CANPZK010000078.1 GCA_947588875.1 uncultured Clostridia bacterium | reverse complement strand
CTTCGGCTTGGAGCGCCGGCGATTTTTGACCGCTGCGCCATCCCCAATTCGCTTCATCCGCCACAGGCGGCGCTCATTGGCGATGCCCCGTAAGCCCCCTCTTGCTCGCTCAAGTTTATATTTTTAATTTAACTATTTACGCCGTTCACAAGCCCCATTTTTATTTAAAAGTTTTTCTCAAGTCGAGCTTTTATATCTGCAAATCAGCTTCGTCGCAGAGAACGGAGCTAAAAATAATTTTCGAAACGAGAGGGTGGAGGTGCAGGGGGAGCGCCAGCTCCTCCTGCAAATAGATATAATATAAAGCAGCAGCTTTACCGGCGCAAGTCGGTAAAGCTGCGGTAAACGAGGCTGCAAGCCAAAATAATTATAAGTCTTTTATAGCGTCCTTCATCTCCTTGACAAAGGCTCTGACAGGCTCCACGCAATCCCTGCCGTATTGCGCGCAGAGCTTTACTATTGCGCTGCCGACTATTACGCCGTCGGCGTGGCAAGCCATTTTGCGGGCGGTTTCGGGATTTGATATGCCGAAGCCAATCGCGGTCGGAATGGAGCTTACCTCTCTGACGTTTCTTATCATTGCGCCTATATCGGTCTTTATCTCGCTCCTAACGCCCGTAACGCCCATTGAGGACACGCAGTACAAAAAGCCCTGAGCCTCGGCGGCTATGGTTTTTATTCTTTCCTCGGACGTTGGCGCTATTAAAGAAATAAGGTCTACTCCGTGCTTTTCGCAGTAGGGCAGAAGCTCCTGCTTTTCCTCATACGGAATATCCGGAACTATAACAGCGTCAACTTCAAGCTCCTCACAGCGGGCGAGGAATTTTTCACTGCCGTAAACGTAAATCGGATTTATGTATGTCATAAAGGCGAGGGGGAGCGTTGGAAGCTCCTTTCTAAGCTCTGACACCATGTCGAAGATTTTGTCGGTCGTCGTGCCGGAGGACAAAGCCCTCTCGTCGGCTTGCTGAATGACAACTCCCTCGGCTACCGGGTCGGAAAACGGTATGCCAATCTCAACAAGGTCGGCTCCGCTCTCGGCCATCGCGATTATGAGCTTTTTCGTCGTTTCAAGGTCGGGATCTCCGGCGGTCACAAACGGAATGAACGCCTTGCCGTTTTTAAATGCCTGCGCTGTTTTACTCATATATCTCAACTCCTCTGTATCTTGCAATGGCGGCGACGTCCTTGTCGCCCCTGCCCGAAAGATTTATTACCATTATCTTGTCCCTGCCCATGTCAGGCGCTATCTTCATAGCGTGAGCGACCGCGTGGGCGCTCTCTATCGCGGGGATAATTCCCTCGGTTTTAGACAGATACTCAAAGGCGTTTACAGCCTCATCGTCGGTCACGGGAACATACTGCGCCCTGCCGGTGTCGTGCAGGTTCGCGTGCTCGGGGCCTATGCCGGGGTAATCGAGTCCGGCGGATATCGAGTAAACCGGAGCGATTTGACCGTACTCGTCCTGACAGAAGTACGACTTCATTCCGTGGAACACGCCGAGAGTGCCGTTTGCGACGGTTGCGGCGTTTTTCGGATTGTCAACGCCGAGTCCGGCCGCCTCACAGCCGATAAGGGCGACCGACTTATCGGGGATAAACTCGTAAAACGCGCCCATGGCGTTGCTGCCGCCGCCCACGCAGGCGAGAACAGCGTCGGGCAGCCTGCCCTCGCGCTCCATAAGCTGGGCTTTTATCTCCTTGCCTATAACGCTCTGAAAGTCGCGCACTATCGTCGGGAATGGGTGAGGCCCCATAACCGAGCCGAGAACGTAGTGAGTGTCGTTTACGCGCCTTGTCCACTCGCGCAGAGTCTCGTTTACAGCGTCCTTGAGCGTCTGAGTGCCGGTCGTTACGGCGTGTACCTTTGCGCCGAGCAGCTCCATTCTGTACACGTTCAGAGCCTGACGGTCGGTGTCCTCCTTGCCCATATATATCTCGCATTCCATACCCATGAGAGCCGCCACAGTCGCGGTAGCAACGCCGTGCTGACCGGCTCCGGTCTCGGCTATGACCCTCGTCTTGCCCATCTTTTTGGCGAGAAGGATCTGACCGATTACGTTGTTCAGCTTGTGCGAGCCGGTGTGGTTCAAGTCCTCGCGCTTAAGGTATATCTTCGCGCCGCCCAGATCCTTGGTCATCTTTTCGGCGTAATACAGCAGCGACGGCCTGCCGGCGTATTCGTTCAAGAGCCGCTCGTTCTCGGCTATAAACTCCGGGTCGTCCTTGTATCTGTTGTAAGCCTCTTCAAGCTCGTTTACGGCGTTCATCAGCGTTTCGGGAACGAACTGTCCGCCGTGTATACCAAATCTGCCCTTTGACATTATATATCACTCCTGATAAGTTTAATGATTTCATCTATTTTTTCTCTGCTCTTAAAGCCGTTTTCTTCAACTCCGCTGCTTATGTCGAGGGCGAACGGCTTTACCGTGTGGGCGGCGGTCAAAATGTTTTTGCTGTCCAGCCCCCCGGCGAGGAAGAACGGCTTTTTAAGCGGCGGTATCAAATCCCAGCAAAACGAGCGCCCCGTGCCGCCGTATACTCCCTTTTTGTATGCGTCGAGCAGAAGATAGTCGCAGGGAAGCTCCTGCGCGCTCAGTATTTGCTCAGCCGACTGCACGCGAACCGACTTTATTATCGGCGCGGAAACCCTGCTCCTGATATAATTTATATAGTCCGCGTCCTCGTCGCCGTGAAGCTGTATCATATCCGCTATTCCTCTGTCGGCCGCCTCGCAGACCCTGTCCCTGTCCTCGTTGACGTAGACCCCGACGGATTTTATTCTGCCGTCGAGCCTTGATTTTAGCCTTGCCGCCGAGTCGTAATCTATATACCGCCTTGTGTTCGCGAATACAAAGCCGATGTAGTCGGGCAGGGCGGCGTTTACATAATCTATATCGCAGTCGCGCTTTAGACCGCATATCTTTATCCTGCACATTACAGCTCACCGCCGTTCAGCTCTTTTAAAGCCGCGCTCTTGTCCCTTGCCCTCATCAGAGCTTCACCTATCAAAACGGCGTCTACTCCGTTTTTCTTTAAAATCTCTATGTCGCCGCTCGTCTTTATGCCGCTCTCGGCTACGAATACGCAGCTATCCGGCACGAGCCTTCTCAGCCGCAGGCAGTTGTTTATATCGACCGTGAAGTCCTTTAAATTCCTGTTGTTTACTCCGATTATGTCCGCTCCGGCTTTGAGAGCGCTCTCTATCTCCCTTTCGTCGTGGGCTTCGACAAGGGCGGAAAGACCGAGACTGCGGCATATATCAAGATACCGCTTTATTACGTCGCTGTCAAGCAGGGCGCAGATCAAAAGCACCGCCGACGCTCCGATGAGCTTAGCCGTGTATAGCTGGTGCTCGTCTACCGTAAAATCCTTGCGTATTATGGGTATGCTCACGCTCCGCGATATTTCCTCAAGGAAAGAGTCGCTGCCCTTGAAATAATACGGCTCCGTCAGAACCGAGATTGCCGACGCGCCAGCCCTTTCATAATCGGCGGCTATTTCAAGATAGGGGAAGTCCTCGGCTATAACGCCCTTTGAGGGGGAAGCCTTTTTGACCTCGCATATATATGAAAGAGAGCCGCCTTTAAGCGCCCCGAAGAACGGAAAGCCCGTGTCGCCGCCGAGCCGCTCGGCTCGCTTTTTTGCCTCAGATGTAGGCAAAAGCTGTTTTTCGCGCTCAACGCGCACCCTCGTTTTTGCCGCTATCTCGTCAAGTATCATATTGTCCACCCTGCTTTAAAATTTGTTTGTCGCCGCGATTAGATTTTCAAGCTGACGCATCGCCTTGCCGCTGTCAATCGTATTGCGCGCAAGCTCTATGCCGTCCTCTATCGACTGCGCCTTGCCCGAAAGATAGAGCACAACGCCTGAGTTGAGCAGAACTATGTCGCGCTCGGCTCCTGTCTTTCCGCTTAATATGTCCTTGGCTATTTCCGCGTTTTTCTGCGCGTCTCCGCCGACGAGCTTCTCCTTTGAGCACAGCTCAAAGCCGTAATCGGTCGGGTCTATCTCAAATTCCGTCAGCTCGTCGCCGTTTATTTCGCAGGCGGCGGTCTTTGTCGTCAGGGTGATCTCGTCGAGCCCGTCAAGCCCGTGAATGACCATTCCGCGCTTAACTCCGAGCTTTTGCAGAACCTCGGCGATAGGTCTTACAAGCTCCTTTGAAAATACGCCGATGAGATTTATTTCCGCTCCCGCCGGACTGCCGAGCGGCCCGAGAATGTTGAAAACGGTCCTTGTGCCGAGCTCGCGCCTTACCGGAGCCGCGTATTTCATTGACGAATGGTACGCCGGTGCGAACATAAAGCACATTCCGCACTCGCTTAGCACCTGCTCGTTTTGCTCAGGCGGAAGGTCTATTTTAACGCCGAGCGCTTCAAGAACGTCGGCGGCTCCGCATTTGCTCGATACGCTGCGGTTGCCGTGCTTTGCTATCGGCATACCCGCCGCTGATACAACAAAGCCGCTTACGGTCGAGATGTTGAAGGTGTTTGCGCAGTCGCCGCCTGTGCCGACTATTTCCGCGACCGGAAAGTCGTGCTTGAGCTTTCTGCCTTTTTCGCGCATTACCGAGGCGAAGGCGCTTATCTCGGTCGGGGTTTCGCCCTTGATTCTCAACGCGATAAGGAAGGCTGAGATCTGCGCGTTTGTCGTTTCGCCGGACATTATCTCGTTCATCACCGCCTTTGCGGTTTCAAAGTCGAGGTCTTGCCCGTTGATCAATGTTTCAATAGCCGATGTAATCATTTTAATCACCTTTCTTTAAATATGTTTTTTTGGAATCAGTGTTATTGGGTTAAGATTATTTGATTTATATTGTAAGCCCGCTCGGGGAATGAGCGCCGAAGGCGCTTTGGGGCGGCGGCCGGGCGCGGCTGCGCCGCGCGGAAAAACGCGGCGGGGCAGGGGCTCTGCTCTATGCACCGTAGCCGAGCGCCGCGTTTTTCGCAAATTCCCGCGCAGCGGGAATTTGCCGGCCGCCGCCCGACCCGAACCGTCTCTCTGCCCGCCCACGGCAAATTCGCCTAAGCTATATGGACAGAAAGTTTCTCATCATTATCTCTCCGCTGTCTGTAAGAATTGACTCGGGGTGGAACTGTAAGCCGAAGATGTCAAGACTGCGGTGCTCAACAGCCATTATCTCGCCCTCGTCCGATGAGGAAATAACGCTGAGGCAGTCCGGCACGGATACCGACTCGGCAATGAGCGAATGGTACCTTGCGACGCGCTCCCGAATCTTTAATCCGGCGAATATCCGGCTGCCTGTGTCGATATCGACAACGCTCGACTTGCCGTGCATAAGCCTCTGCGCGTGTACGATTTTGCCGCCGAGAGCCTCGCATATGGCCTGGTGACCGAGGCAAACGCCGAGTATGGGGTATTTCCCGCCGAGCGCTTTAACAACGTCCTCGCATACGCCGGCGCGCGACGGGCGGCCGGGGCCGGGGGAGAGTATTATGTGGCTCGGCTTGAGCGAGT
Organism: uncultured Clostridia bacterium; assembly: GCA_947588875.1. Classification (GTDB taxonomy): domain Bacteria; phylum Bacillota; class Clostridia; order Oscillospirales; family Acutalibacteraceae; genus UBA7067. The sequence continues at coordinate 3,757 of CANPZK010000078.1, read as the reverse complement.
CTATCTCATCAACGCTTAGCTCGTCGTTTCGTATCACCTTGATATCGCGGTTCACACTGCCGGCGAGCTGATACAAATTATATGAAAAGCTGTCGTAGTTGTCTATCAATAAAATCATCTTGTCGCCTCCTCAATACATCTTTACGTCGGACGCAGTCTGTATAGCGTTTATTACCGCCTTCGCCTTGCTCGCGGTCTCCCGGTACTCGCTCTCGGGAACGCTGTCGGCTACTATACCGGCTCCCGCCTGAACGTAAACCCTGTCGCCGCTCTTTACGCCCATTCTTATGGCGATACATACGTCGGTGTTTCCGCTGAAATCAACATAGCCTATCGCGCCGCCGTAAATGTTTCGCGGCTCCGGCTCAAGCTCCTCGATTATCTCGGCGGCTCTTATCTTAGGAGCGCCCGAAAGAGTTCCGGCGGGAAGAAGAGCCTCAATCGCATCGAACGCGTCCCTGCCGTGTTCTATGTCGCCCTCTACCTCGGAGCAGATGTGCATTATCTTTGAATAGCGGTGTACCTGCTTGTACTCGGTCACCTCTACGCTGCCTATCTTCGCTATTTTGCCTATGTCGTTTCTGCCGAGGTCTACGAGCATATTGTGCTCCGCAAGCTCCTTTTCGTCGGATAAAAGCTCGGCTTCAAGCATATCGTCCTCCCTCTCGTTTTTGCCGCGCGGCCGCGAACCGGCAATGGGGTAGGTCGAGAGCCTGCCGTCGTGCAGTCTTACGAGCGTTTCCGGCGAGGAGCACATTATCTCCTTGCCGCCGATGGACATAAATACCATATAGGGCGAGGGATTTGTCGTCCTGAGAACGCGGTACGCGTCCAAAAGGCTGCCCTTGTACTCGGCTTCAAAGCGCCGCGATACGACGCATTGAAAAATATCGCCGTCGTAAATATATTTTTTCGTCCGCTCCACCATCTCGCAAAAGCTCTCCTTAGAGAGGTTGCAGTCAAAGTCGACGCGCCTTGGGGCGGCTTGCTGCGGAATGGGGGAGTGGTCGGTTATTATATCTATTATCTTCTGTATGTCGTCAAGAGCCTTTTCATATTGAGCGTAAAGCTCGTTTGTCTTCATATTTACGATTATAACTATCTTCTGCCTGAGATGGTCGTAGGCTATCACCTTGTCGGCAAGGAGCAGATCAAAGTCGTTGAAGTCCCCGCTTTTGAGGTTTAAAACAGGCTCCGCGTAGCCGAGCATATTGTAGCCGAAGTATCCCACAAGGCCGCCCGTGAACGGCGGTATCCCCTTGATTTTCGGCGTTTTATAGCTTTTCATATACTCCCTGAGTATGTCAAACGGCTTGTCGCTGCGGCGTGTCGAGCCGCCCTCGCCCTCAACGGTCACAACGCCGTCCTTGCAGTAAATTCTCGCCTTGGGGTCAAAGCCGATAAAGGAGTAGCGCCCCCATTTTTCTCCGCCCTCGATGCTTTCAAGCAGGAAGAAATCCTTTTTGTATTTCGCAATGCGCCGCAAAAGAGTTATGGGAGTTATCAGATCGGCGTAAATTTCCTTGCATATCGGAATAATGTCGTAATCGCCCGCAAGCGATTTCACCGTTTCAAAATCAGGCTTTATCATAAATGCACATCCCTTCGGCATAATAATTAAATAGTAAAATAAAAAAGACCTTTATCCCTTAAAATAAAGGGACAAAAGTCTTGAAGCTCCTGCGGTACCACCCATATTGACGGCATAGCCGTCCACTCGACCGTGCAAACACACGAGCCTTTTTATAACGGGAAGGTCAGCCCGTCGGCGCATACTCGGCAAAGCCTTTGGCGCCGCCCTCACAAGTCCATTCAAAACCATGCCGCTGTCTGCTCGCACCGACCGCAGACTCTCTGAAAACGAGCGATGATCTCTACTCACTCTTGCTCTTCGGTTTATCATATTGGTTATATTATATGTTTAAAAAATGCAAATGTCAATATTAAACTCAAAAAAATTTGCTTTGAATTGGCGAGGGGATAGAAGCCCGCCGACGAGCGGGAGCAATCGGCTTAAATAAGCTCAAACCGAGCCAAGCCGAATCGAGCCGAACCAAGCCAAACGAGCCAAACCGAGCCAAACCAAACCAAGCCAACCGAGCCGAACCGAGCTAAACAAAGCCGAACCGAGCCAAGCCGAGCCAAACCAAGCCAAACCAAGCCAAACCAAGCCAAACTATAACCCAAGGCGCAGACTTCGCCCCCCCTTTAGCGGCGGCTCGGATATTTAAAATAAAGCTCAGTAGCCGAAAACCCCGTTGAGGCTCTCGTCGTTATTTATCCAGTCCTCGACATAAATGGCGGTGAATTTTGTCTTTGAATTGCGTATGATTACCTTCTTTATGCCGGAGTTTATTATCATGCGCTTGCACATGGCGCAGGAATTTGCGTCCTCGATATATTCTCCGGTCAAGGCGTTTTTGCCGACGAGGTACATCGTCGCTCCTATCATATCGTTGCGCGACGCGTGGATTATGGCGTTTGCCTCGGCGTGTACGCTCCTGCACAGCTCATAGCGTTCGCCGCGCGGGATCTGCATACTCTCCCTTATACATTCTCCGAGGTCGATGCAGTTTTTTCTTCCCCTCGGAGCGCCGACGTAGCCGGTTGAAATTATCTGGTCGCGGTTCACTATTATTGCGCCGAAATTTCTCCTCAGACACGTTCCCCTTTCGAGGACTGTCTCCGCAATGTCGAGGTAGTAATTGTTTTTATCTATCCTGTCCATTCATATCGCCTCCGATATATCAGCTTTATAAGACAATAATAACTCATTTTCGAGCGATAATCAACGGAAATAAGGTGAAAAATTCAAATTTTTAGGTAATAAAAACGATATAAGGGCAAACAATAAAGCTTATACGGCGTTTTTTAATCAAAATACGGTGGGGTGTCTTGCCTTATGGCGCTGATAATTGTTATGACAAGTAAAAACGATTCGCATCTCGGCGAGGTTATGCGCAGTGCTCTCGAGAAGAATGGGGGCATGAGCGAGATAAAGCGTCTTGCCGATATACGCAAATCGCGCCGCTTTAAAAACTGTCTTCTCACTCTTAAAAATCCGCCTCAGCACCGATTCAGGAACGCGGTGACCGTTTTTGACAGCACATATAAGGGCGGAGCTAATCCGCTGTGCGGCACAAGCGTTTTCGCGTCGTCCTGCAAGGGCATATTAAGCGCTATGGCGCACTGCGACTGCATAGGAATAAGTTGCGGGACCGGCCCGCTCGACACCTTGAGCGTGGCAAGCTGTGAGGAGGGCAGAATGCTCATAAGCCTTCAGCGCGATATAAAGACCTTGTCGGGGGAGATAATAGAGCCTTGCGAGATAATGGTAAGAACCGAGAAGCTCCCCCATATATATCCTACCCTCGCCGCCTGCGCCGCGCTATTGATAAGCGGCGTCCCGCACGACGGTGGGTATGTTATGTAAGCGCGCCCGCTTACAGGGGGCTTTGCCTCTCGTTGACCGCGGCTTTACCGACTCGCGCCGGTAAAGCCGCTGCTTAATATTTTTTTCTATTTGCAGGAGGAGCTGGCGCTCCTCCTGCACCTCCACCCACTCGCTCAAAGACTTATTTTTAATTTAGCTATCTGCGCCGTTCATAAGCTCCTCGCTTTTTCGTTGCCCCATAATTTATTTTTTTTGGCTTGCAGCCCCGAAGCCCCGCTTTCTCGCGGACCGCGGCTTTACCGACTCGCGCCGGTAAAGCCGCTGCTTAATATTTTTTTCTATTTGCAGGAGGAGCTGGCGCTC
>CANPZK010000077.1 GCA_947588875.1 uncultured Clostridia bacterium | reverse complement strand
TCGGAGCGGGCTCTGTATCAGGCTCTGTCGGCTCGTCTGTCGGCTCGTCTGTCGGCTCGTCTGTCGGCTCGTCTGTCGGCTCGTCCGTCGGCTCGTCCGTCGGCTCGTCCGTCGGCGGAGTCGGTTCCGGCGCATCGCCGAACGGCTCCTGATTTGCGTTGAAAACGCCCGCGCCGTTGTCGTGCTTAACTTCTGTCTCTTCGCCGTTTACAAGAACGCCGGAGGTTACGGTTGCCTGTGCACCCTGCGGATAATCACTAAAGTAATGATCGCTTGCCTGATTTTGTTTATCAAAGAAATGTCCTTCAGGAAGTACACAATCAATAGAGGTTTCTCCGGCTTTAAGAACCTCAAACTCAACGCTCATGAGCTGAGTTCCGCCGTCTTGGCTGAAATCAAAGAAGTCAGTCTGACCGACAGAAACAGCCAGCTTTACTTCAGAATTGCCTTTACCTGTCTTCGTTGAGTCCGTGTCCAATACTATAGAATAAATGGCTAGTCCTTGTGTGAAAAATCTTCCCAGCGCTTCTACATAAACAAAGTTAGTTGGGAAAACCTTATATGGAGCAAAACCGGGTCTGGCTTCGTCCACCTCAACGCCGCCCTCTTCAAGGCCGAGGGCCGCCCATGTGTCGGCAGACGGCTTAACGAAAGCATTGTCAAAGCTCATGTATGCCTCGTATCCGTTTGATTCCATTGGCGTACCATCGCTCGGATTCGTTGTTTCGGGGATATAGAACCAGTAATCTACTGTTACTTTGTCCCCGACCTTAGCGATAACAGTACCGCTTGGGGTTTTGATGGTCGCATAACCATCGTCTGCAGCGCCTGCTGACAGACAACACATCGAAACTACCAGCATTACCGCAAGAATAACACTGATAATTTTACTGTGTGCTTTGTACATTGTAAAATCCTCCTTCAAATCTTCATGCCAAAATAGCACGTTTATTTTTTTATTATAAAAACCGCTTTTTTACAGCCCGCACCGTAAAGACGCATTATGTAATTAAGCAATTCCTATAACCATAGTAAGCAGTTTGATTTGCGCAATCCCTTTTACGCCCGATTTCCAATCGGCAGGCCTCGGGTGCGAATATCGGACGTCAGTCGCCGTAGCCGTTCGGGTTGTTCTTTTGCCAGTTCCAGCTGTCGCGGCACATCGTCTTTAAATCGCGCTTTGCGCTCCAGCCCAGAACCTCGCCCGCCTTTTTCGCGTCGGCATAGTATTCCGGCAAATCGCCGTCGCGCCGAGGCTTGATAACGTACGGTATCTTTATATCGTTTGCCTGCTCAAACGCATTTACAACGTCTAAAACGCTGTACCCGACGCCGGTGCCGAGGTTTATCTCCTCAACGCCGCGGTGCTTTGAGGCGTACTCCGCCGCCAGAACGTGACCGTCGGCAAGGTCGCACACATGAATATAATCGCGCACTCCGGTGCCGTCGTGAGTATCGTAATCGTTGCCAAAAACGCCAAGCTCCTTGAGCCTGCCCGAGGCAACCTGAGTTATATACGGAAGAAGATTGTTCGGGATACCGCTCGGGTCCTCGCCTATTTTGCCGCTCGGGTGAGCGCCGATAGGATTAAAATATCTGAGCAGAATAACGCTCAGCTTCTCGTTCGCCGCCGCAGCATCCCTTAAAATCTGCTCTATCATATGCTTGGTCCAGCCGTAGGGGTTTGTGCAGCCGCCCGTCGGCATTCCCTCAACATACGGAATATCGGCGTCCGCGCCGTAAACCGTTGCGGAGGAGCTGAATATGAAGCTGTTCACTCCGTATTCCTCCATAAGCTCCAGCATTGTCAGCGCCGAGTCGATATTGTTGCGGTAATACATCAGGGGCTTTGCGCAGGATTCTCCTACCGCCTTGTACCCCGCAAAATGAACCACCGCGTCTATCTTATTTTCTTTAAATATCTGTTCAGCCGCAAGCCTGTCCGAAACGTCAACCTTATAAAATTTCGGACGCTTGCCCGTTATTTCTTCTATGCGGTCTATTACCTTGGGCTTGCTGTTTGAAAGGTCGTCCGCAATAACAACGTCATATCCCGAATTTATAAATTCAACGCAGGTATGACTGCCTATAAAACCGGCTCCGCCGGTAAGAAGTATGTTCATCGGTATCACCGCCAAATTCATTAACTATAAAAAATCGTCGTAAAAATCCGCATTTTTAGACGATTATCCGATTTTCAGAGTTTACTATATTATATAACACGTTTGTCATAATTTCAAGGGGGCATTAATTTACAAATTTTAATTTATTTTTTATGCAATACTTATATTTTCAGAAAGGAAATTTTATCTAAACTCAATATGTAGTGGGCGCGCACACGTCAAGCACTATGCGGCTGTTCCGCTTTGCCTGTGACGGGTATTCCCGCAAACGAGCTCTGCCACGGCTGCCGCATACCCGTTTTGCCTTTGCGCCCGCCGAGGGCGGGTTCGGGCGGCGACCGGCGCGGCGGGGCAGGGGCTCTGCCTCGGGGCAGGGATTTTTCCGCCGCGCTTTTTGCAAATTCCCGCCGGCAGGCGGGAATTTGTGGTCGCCGCCCGAACCCCTGTTCTCCGCTCAATCTCGCCGATATTCGCCTGCGGCAGCCGGTCCGAGAGCCGCTTCCCTCAAACCGCGCGCCTTTACTTCAAATGCTTCATGTGCGGATATATCATCTCAAGATAATCGTCCGGAAACTGCTCGTCGAGGAACTCCTCTATAACATTGTCCGCCGGCAGATTGTCCTGCCGCTGGTTGTATCTCCACTGCGCGAGGCAGGATATAACGCAGTCATAAGCCATAAACACGCAGAGCACCACAGTCAGCACCTTGCCCATGCTTTTGGGGAGCTTCTCTATTATCATTGAGATAAACGGATATATGAGCTTCGCCCAAGCAACGCCGAGCACTCCCCATACCACGGCGTAGAAAAGGCTTGTTCTGCCGTAAAGATTGAACATCTGATCCGAATAGTCCCACGAGATAGCGCCGAAAAGCAGCTGTTGGAAATAGCTGGTCAGATATTCAAACGTAGCTCCGACCACCGCGCTGACGATGAAAACTATCCACATTTTCGCCCGGCTGAATTTGTAAAGCGCAAGGGTCAGCATCACGGCGCCTATGCCGTACACCGGAATGAACGGCCCATATACAAGTCCGACGCGGTACTCGAATACGCCGCCGTTGTATATAAAGCCCACGCAGGTTTCCATTATACAGCCGATAAACGAGCCTATTGTAAACAGCCAGAAGAGCTTGTAAAAGTTTATGCCGTAAGCAAACGGCTTTTCCTCCTCGCTCTTAAATTTCGCGCTGTATTCGCGCTTGTTCAGCCGCTTTGTACTCTCCGCAATTTTATTGTAAAGTGTTTTTAAGTTGCGGTCGCCCTCAACCGTCGTTTTGTCCATCTTTTTGAGAGCTCGCTTTTCAAAAAATCCGTTTTCCTCAATCAGCTTGTCGTACTTTTCGTCGAGCTCCTCCTTAATCTCGGCTATTTCGTAATCGCTGAGCGAGCTGAGAAGCGACTCCGCGTGCGCCGAATACTTGTCTATCTTTTCTTCTATGCCGAGGTTTTCTCCGGTTTTTATAGAAACCCTCGCGACGATGCTGCCCATTCCGCCCGCAAGCCTGTTCAGCTTTTCCGAAATTGCGTCTAGCCTTTTTACCTTTACCCTGACTTCAAGGTATGTAATAGTCGACAGCACCGTGTCTATGAGAAGTATGCTTCCGAACACGGCGAATATAAATATCATCATGTACTGCGGGATATAATCTATAAGATGGTCGAGCAGGGGCAGCAGGCTGCCTACGACTACTGTAAGCACAACGCCCCACAATATACTCAGCGGCAGAGTTATAAATCCGTTGAGGTTAAACGGCATTGAGGAATAGTCCCATAATCTGCACTTTAACACCTTTTGCAAAAATATTCCCGTGCCGTATACAAACGCGCTTACAACTATCGTAAATATTATAAGCTGAGCATACCACTCGTCTATTATCAGCTCGCTTATGAGGTAGCAAATCGCCACGCTGAAGCCGTACAGCGGGCAATACGGCCCGCTGAGGTAGCCTACGTCGGCAACGCGCTTCTGCTCAAAGGACGTTATCGACTCCTCGATAAACCAGCCGAGTATTGAAAAAAGAATAAAATAAAATATACAGTTTTCAACCTTCAATATTGCCGCACCCCTTACTCCGCGCCACTGTGCGCAGATGAATGATTTTAAATCGGAGCAGAGCTTGATAAGCCTGCTTGTCAAGCCTGCGGCGATTGCCGCCGACTAAAAGTCGCGGAAGTATGCCATTAAATCATATCCGCATTATGCTCTTATCTTCATTGAAATGTCAAACGCCTTCACCGAATGAGTCAGCGCCCCTATCGAGATTATGTCGACTCCCGTCTGCGCAACCCCTCTTATGGTCTCCTCGGTTATGCCGCCGGACGCCTCCAGCAGCGCCGCCCCGTTTGTCATCTCAACAGCCTTTTTCATCGTTTCGTTGTCCATATTGTCGAGCATTATTACATCAACGCCCGCCTCGAGCGCCTCCTTCAGCTCGTCGAGGTTCCTCACCTCTATCTCGATCTTCGTCATATGCCCGAGCCTTTTTTTCAGACTGCTGACCGCGTTCAAAATTCCGCCGCCCGCGTCGATATGATTATCCTTCAGCATTGCGGCGTCGCTGAGGTTATATCTGTGATTTTTCGCTCCGCCGACCGTAACCGCGTATTTTTGGAGTGGGCGCAGCCCCGGCAAAGTCTTTCTTGTGTCCGCTATCGTCGCGCCCGTGCCTTCAACGAGCTTTACCGCTCTGTTTGCCGCCGTAGCTATACCGCTCATATGCTGGATAAGGTTCAGCGCCGTTCTCTCGCCCTTGAGCAGAGTGCGCACACTGCCGCTCACCTCGGCTATTGTATCTCCGTACGCGACCGCTTCGCCGTCGCTCTTTAATATCCTGTACTCAAATTTTCCGCCGATAAGCTCAAAGACACGCATTGCAGCGTCAACTCCGCAGACTATTCCGTCCGCCTTCGCCATAAATATTGCGCTTCCGCATTGCTCCTTTGGTATCAGGTAGTCGGTCGCAACGTCTATGTAGTTTATATCCTCAAGCAACGCCTGTTTTATCAGGTTGTCTATATATATAGGATTCAGCATTTTATCTCCTCCGTATTTATTGTGATTCTATGCGTGCTTTTGCTGTTGCCGCGTGCGCCCGCTCAAAATTTGCGCGGGATTTTACTTCGGGGCGGCGACCGCTTGCCCGCTGCGCGGGCAAGCAAAAACGCGGCGGCGCATGGAGTCGCCCTCCTCCGGACGGCACGGCGCCGCGTTTTGACGGCCTGCCTCCGGCAGGCCGGGTCGCCGCCCCGCAGCTGCCCGAATGCCTCTCACATAAGCTCCTGAAGTATTATGCACGCGACCGCCGCAAGGCTCTTCGCCTCAACAAGGTCGGGAGTCAGCTTATAATTTCCTCTGTTAAGCTCTCCGGCTATCCTCCTCGCCCGCTGCAAGCCCTCCGGCACGGTCTCCGGGGTCGGCAGGACAAAGTGACAGCTCTGCATTATCTTTCTTATCTCAGTTCGATAGCCGGACGGCAGCTCCTCGCCCGACGGCTGAGCCGGCTCTTCCGGCGGACAAAGCTCCGCCCTGCCCTTTTTAAGTCTGCGCATAATGTCCTCGGCGGCGCGGCGCGAGAACACGAGAGCCTCCAAAAGCGAGTTGCTCGCAAGTCTGTTTGCACCGTGTACGCCTGTGTGCGAGCACTCTCCCGCAGCGTAAAGTCCGTCGATGGTGGACTGGGCGTTAAGGTCAACATCTATGCCGCCCATAAGGTAGTGCTGACACGGGAACACGGGTATCCTATCCTTTGTTATGTCAACGTTTTCCTCGAGGCATCGTGCGTATATCATCGGGAAACGGTTCTTCACAAAATCCGGATCCTTATCGGTTATATCTAAATAAAAGCTCTCGCTGTCAGTCTTTTTCGCCTCGAGCATTATCGCCTCGGAAACAACGTCGCGCGGCGCAAGCTCGCCCCTCTTGTCATAGTCGAAGGCAAAGCGTTCCCCTCGGCAATTCAGCAGAACAGCGCCCTCGCCTCTCACAGCCTCGCTTATAAGGAACCTTTCCCTGTCCTTTTCCGCGGCAAATGCCGTCGGGTGGAACTGTATATAGCTGAGATGCTTTATCCGTGCACCGAGATTGTGAGCCATGGTTATCCCGTCGCCGGTGGCGATGGCGCTGTTTGTGGTGTAGGCGTACACCCTGCCTACGCCGCCTGTCGCCATAATGCAGTATCGGCTGTTCACGGCGAAGGTCTTGCCGTTTTGCAGCAGGAACGCGGTAAAGCCTCCGGCAATCTTCTTTATGTCGTATAGCATAGTATTTTCAAGCACGTCCACGTTTGGCAGCTCTTTTACATTGTCTATCAAGACGTCCGTTATAGCCTTGCCGGTCGAATCCTTGTGATGCACTATCCTGTGCCGCGAATGGCCCGCCTCGAGCGTCATCTGCATCTTTCCCGTTTCATCAAGGTCAAACGCGACGCCGAGCTTTTTCAAATTCAGCACGTCGGTCGGTCCCTCGGTGACAAGCACCTCGATAGCGGCGAGGTCATTTTTATACTTTCCGGCTATCAGAGTATCGGCTATATGCAGCTTAAAATTGTCGTTGTCCTTGTCAAGCACAGCCGCTACGCCGCCCTGAGCGAGCGAGCTGTTTGAAAGGCTTAGCTCTCGCTTAGCGAGCAAAAGCACTTTTACATCGCTGTCAAATTGCAGCGCGGCATAAAGTCCTGCCGCTCCCGCTCCGACAATTATAACATCATAAATCTTTTCCATTTGCAAAACCCGCCTTAATCTATCCGTTTTCTTCGGCTGTCCCGAGGAATATTACAGGTCGTTTGTGAAATATACATTTTTATTGTAGCACATTGTCGCGTCGTTTTAAATAGTTTTTTTGGATTTTTGGGGCACTTTTTGATTTTTTCGTTTTTGAGCTTTTTAGGGGCTATCGGCAAACAGAGCAGGGAGTCGACTTGGTCAGCGTCAGCTCCCTGCTCTGTCTAACTGTATTTTTCTGTCCCTCACCGCAGTCCTCTGAGTATTCCCTCAAGCTCCTCATAGCTCTTTACCTCAAGAACTCCGTGCTCGTTCCTTTGCGGAAAGTTCAGGTATTCCGTGTACCACACCGGAAACATTCCCGCGTCTATCGCTCCGTATATATCGCACCTGTACTGGTCGCCGACGAACCACACCTGCTCCGCTTTAAGCTCCGCCTTTTTCAGCGCAAGCTCAAATATTCTTCTGTTCGGCTTGCGAAACACATAGTCCGCGCTCGAAATGACAAACTCAAGCTCGTTCGACGGTATCAAGGAATCTATTCTTTCCTTTAGCTGTGCGCCGCTGTACGAAAGATTGCTCACAACTCCGCTTCGTATGCCCTCGTCCTTGAGATAATCGAGAAAACCTTCGATTCCGTTTGCCGGATCTCCTGGCGCTGCGGCGTCCCAGAATATTCTGCCCGCCTCCTCGTATGTAACCGACAGGCTTATCCCCATTGACTCGTACAGATAGGCGTTGAAGGGCGCTGTCGGCACCTCAAGCTGTGAAAGGTGCCTTGTTTCGGGGTCGAAGCGCCCTATCTCCGCGTTTATCGCGTTCGCCTCCGCCTGCACCTGCTCCGGCGTTTTATTATATTTATTCGCGACTGCGTATTTCATCACCGCCGCCGTTCCCTTTACTCCGTCAAAGCTCGCCTCGTTTACAAGCGTTTGACCGTAGTCGAACAGTATCATTTGGGGCTTTTTCATTTTATTATCCACTCTTTCTCACGGTTTTCGGGTTTGACGTACCGGTATTTTTTCGGAGCTGCCGCATTTACCCGCTCTTACTCTGTGCCTCAGTCTGTGCAGGTACGGGCGGCGACCGGCGCGGCGCAGCCGCGCGGAAAAACGCGGCGGGGTCAGGCTTTCATTTCACGCACAGAGCCCCTGCGCCGCCGCGTTTTTCGGCAAATTTCCGCCGCAGGCGGAAATTTGCGGTCGCCGCCCGTACCATGTCGCCCTCTCAAAGTCGCCGACGCACACGACCTCGGCAGCTCCAAGCCGCCGCCCATACGCTCGTATAAAACCAATCACCCATAGACTCGCTTTTACAAAAATCATTTACGGCTCGTCATTCCCTATATCGGTCATATAATAGCTCTCGCCGTCCACAGCCGCCTCGACCTCGCCGCAGCTCGCCGCGGCAAGCTCCTTGTTTATCCTTCCGAGCGCACCCTTAGGGGAGTGAAAACGAAGCTCCACGCAGTCGGTGAAGACAGTGTCGTCTATCACGCCGCCAAGCTCCGCTATAACAGCCGAAACCTTTCCGTACTGATTATAGCTGCACCCGAGCCGGCAATTATCGCAAAGCCTCATTATTGCCGGCACAGCCGCCTCTATGCCGAGCTTCGCCGCATGGGAGTACGCCCTCACAAGGCCGCCCGCGCCAAGAAGCACTCCCCCGAAATACCGCGTCACCACGACCGCGGCGTCGGTTATCCCGCTTTTGCTTATGACCTCAAGCACAGGCACTCCCGCCGTCCCCTGAGGCTCGCCGTCGTCGCTGTAACGCTTTATTCCTCCTTCGCGCAGGATATAGGCGTAGACGTTGTGCCTTGCGTCCCAGTGCTTTGACTTTATTTCGTTTATAAACTCAATCGCCTGCTCCTTGGTTTTAACGGGAGCGCAGTAGCCTATGAACCGCGAGCGCTTTTCAACAAATTCGTCAAAGGCAAATTTGCTTACGGTTTTGTAGTCAGTCATATTATCTCTCCGAATCCGATATAAAAATCAAAGAAAAAAGCAGGTGACGCAAAAGCGCCACCTGCTGAGTGATCCATATTATTTTCCCATACCGTAACGCTTTTTAAATCTGTCAACGCGTCCGCCGGTATCAACGAGCTTTTGTTTGCCGGTAAAGAACGGGTGGCACTTTGAGCAAATTTCAACACGGATATTCTTCTTTGTCGAGCCTGTTTCAATGACGTTGCCGCAGGCGCAGGTAATCGTGGTCTGGTCATAATTCGGATGAATGTCCTTTTTCATTTATTTTCACCTCTTTCGCTGAAACCGTGATAACATTAGGATTTTATCACATAACAGATAAAAAATCAAGACTTTTTTTCATAATATGAAAACGTCTAAATTGCAAGCTAAAATGTCCACAAATATTAAGCGACAAAAATTTGATTTAAAAGCATATTAGACGATTGGCC
>CANPZK010000076.1 GCA_947588875.1 uncultured Clostridia bacterium | reverse complement strand
GATAATAAAAGCATTTCCGCCGAAAAGCTCGGCAAGGCTGTCTGCGACGGCTTTCAAAAAAAATATTCAGATTCCGGCAGCGACTACGCCACGCTTTCGCTTATTGATTTGTCGGGGATAGACGCTCTGCAAACCGTCTTTAACGACACAATGGCTTCGCTTGTCGGCGAAACGATTGAGATAAAAGAAATAAGAAACGTCGCGGACAGCACTCCTGCCGATGCGGAGCGAACTCGGACTACACGGGATATTCCAATCTGATCGATATGTCGGACTTCGCCAAATATTACTGCGGACTGCTGAAGAAGGACGATTTATCAGAGGCGGTCGCAAGTTGTATCGCCTATCGCGTGTCGAATGACGATGACAGCGAACATGACGGACACGACGGCTTGTCCTTTTACTATCCGCTGAATTACAACGCCGAGAGCTTTAAAACGTATTATGAAAGCATATGTACCTCGGCTTCATACAAATCGTATCTCAAGCAGGTGTATCAAAATATGCCGGAAAGTACGATAGAGTTAAAAGACGTGTCGGCAACGGACGACGGCGAGGTGAAGGTCAACGTTACCGACGAATCTCTGCCGTGTATTCTCGACAAGGAGTATACACTCTATGAATTGCTTGAATACAGCGGAGATGGAGAAGACCAATTCAAGGATATACAGCGGCTAAAAATGCTCTCCGTTGACAATGACGTTACCGTGGAGGACGAGGGAAAGACGTATATCAGCAATTTTCGCGGTGTAACTGTAACACTCAACGGAGTGGAGCTTTTTTATTATTTTGTCGGCAAAGACCACGATTCATATTTTTTTGAGGCTCCCGTGACCGTCAACGGCAAGCCGGCTTATCTTCGCTTTGCCTTTGTATTTGACGATACGAAGTTTAACAACGGGCAATATGAGATAATCGGCTATTGGAACGGCATCGACAGCACAAGCGGAATGCTCGACAAGGGCTTTAAGCCGCTCAAACCCGACGACGTCGTCGAGGTTGAATCCATTGAAATCGGAAGCGCTGTTTCAGAGGACGAGGACGATGACGCAAGTATAAAAAAGGTGCCGAAAAGCGAGGACGGATATAAAATTTCCGAGGAGCCTCTCCCAGGCAAGTATTATCTTTATAAATTATGGTTGGTAGATATTTACGGTCGAGTGGGAGGAAAACAGGTAAACGCTATTTTTCGCATGACCAAAACGCCGGAGGAGCTAAAGAAAAATCCGCTTCCCGACGGAGAATCTGCCGGGGAAATAGTTAAGCTGTGGACAGAGGATTTATAGCTTGCTTATACGCGCGGCGGGGCGGCGACTCGTCCGCGCCTGCGGCGCGGACGCAAAAATGCGGCGGTAAGGTGACTTTCCTTTTTTAAGGAAATCCTGCCGCCGCATTTTTCGCCCATTTCCGCCCCCGGCGGAAATGGGCGGTCGCCGCCCCGCCGCGCAGCTCGTGCGCATAAAATCATATCGCACGCCTTTGCGTTATATGCAGTATAAATTCGTGTCCCAAGCCGGTATATATGGATGATGCCGGATAAAAAATTTATAATCCGGCTGAAGCTCCTTTATCAGCAGCGGCAGACGGAAGATGTCCCCGCCGCGATGGTAAAGCGCAAAATTGAGCTTCGGCTTTTGAAGAGCCAGAGTGCGGCGCGCGCCGAGAAGAGCCTGACGCTCGCAGCCCTCAACGTCCGCCTTTATGTATGTGAAGCTCCTGCCGGAATTTAAACAGTCTATGCTCACCCCGTCGAGCCGTATCCCCTCGCTTGAAACAGCCGACATTCGCCCGCCCTTTTTGCTGAAAAATATATCGCGGGCATCGCTCCATACGGCGGCGTTTATCGGCTCAAAATTTTCGAGAGCCGAGCAGTGCTCGCAGAGCTTTTCGTAGCTCTTTGGGTCCGGCTCCAAAGCGGTTATGCGGCTGTACCCTCCGGCAAAGCGCAGAAATTCGTCTACCGTGTCGCCGCGATAGGCTCCGAGATCGAGATAGCTTTCACAGCCCGAAAGCTCTAATATGTTTTCATATGCCTCGCTTTTGTCGCTCTCGCAATTGAGCAGATGCTCAAGCCTGCCGGTGTATTCAAATTTTATAATCTCGCGGTATATCTCCCGCGAGGCTTCCTCCTCAAACAAATCGAGAGCCTTCAAAATATCGCTCTCGTTTTCGCGTACAAAATCCGAGTCGAATATGCTGCTGCCAAATACGGGAACGGTCGGTATTATCACATCGTGACGGTCGGCTATCGACTTGATGTTTTCCATCACGCTCGGACGGCTGCTGCCGAACGCAACGACCGCTATAAAATCGCCGTACTCGCTCTCTATCTGCGAGAGCCTCTTAACGGGCTTCCCGTGAAAGCTCTGTCCCCGGACAAATTCGTCGCTGGCGAAAAAGTCGGCGACGGTCAGATTATCCCGTTCAAGCCTTTTTATTATCATATCAGCGCCGTTTCCCATGCCGTATATAATTATAGGCAGACGCGCCGATTTCAAGTAATCCCAGGAGGAAACGCAGCCCCCAAGAAAATCTATCATAGACTCACAACCTTCTATATGCCAAAAGTGAAAATTCCGCCTCGGTATCGAGCTCTTGCAGACCAGACAGCTTTTGCTGGTCGGATATGGAGGTCTTGTAGTAATACGGAGTCATCTTGAAAAGAGCCTCGATGTCGTCCTCGCCTTGTATGTGCATAATGTATTTTAGCTCAATATTTTCTTCAAGCTCAAAGCCCTCGCATTCAAAGGGCGCGACAGTGTTCCTGTAAGGCGTGTCGTATATTTTCTCTTTAAGAGCGTATAAATGATTTTCAAGCGGCGCCACTCTGAAAAGATAAGCGCCCTTTTTTAATATCCGCCTGTATTCGTCTGGTGCGAACGGCGAGAAGATGTTTAATATCGCGTCCGCGCCGCCGTCGGGAAAGGGGAGAGAAAACACGCTGCCGATAGCTAAGCGTATCTCCGCGTTTCTCTTTGAGGCGCGGATTACAGCGTCCCTTGAAATGTCCGCGCCAAAGATGTTGAACAGACGGTCTGAGCACCTTCCCAAGATGCCGGAGCTGTAATAGCAGTCGCCGCAGCCCGCGTCAATAATATCGGCGCGATACGGCAAGTATTTTTCACAGCATCTGCAAAGGCGGTCGAGCAATGGCTCGTAGTAGCCCTTGTTTAAAAAGTCGAACCTCGCATTTATCATCAGCTTGTCGTCGCCGTGGCGCTTTAGCTTTGATTGATTGCTCTGTAAAAGATTGACGTAGCCCTGCTTGGCAATATCAAAGGAATGGCGGTTCCTGCATATATAAGCCTTGTTTTCACGATATAAAAATTCGCCGCACACCGGACAAATGAATTCGAGCATTCATTTCACGCCTTTCGTATATTTCAAATTTATTTTATCACATCTGAAACATACATACAAGGCGGTAAGCCGGTGCGCGGCGAAGAACTGACAGGGGAAACTGACAGAGAAAATTTATTTTTTAATCATATCTCTTATGACCTTGTAAATTTGGATTATCACGGTTGGGATTACCGCGAACAGCCCGACAAATCCGACGTTTTGCAGGCTAAGCGGCTGAACGGTGAATATAGGCTGCAATATCGGAACGAATAAAACGAGCGACAAAAGCAAAACGCCGAGGGCGAACGCGCCGAGGCTCCACCAGTTGGAGCGTATTCCGAGCCGGAATATGGATTTGCTGCCCCGACAGTTAAAGCCATGGAAAAGACGGGCAAGTGTCAGCGTTGCGAAAGCCATTGTCATTGCGGTTGCGTTTGCGACCGGCTGCACCGGAGATGAGGACAGACCTATGTGATAAGCCCCCATCGTGCATATGCCTATCAAAGCGCCGAGCACAAAAAGCTCCGCGACAAACGCCTTTGTCAATATTCCCTCCTTCGGATCCCTCGGCTTTTGATTGAGAAGTCCGCGTTCGGCGGGCTCCATGCCGATAGCTATGGCGGGGAGCGAATCAGTAAGGAGGTTTATGAACAGCAGGTGAGTCGGGGCAAAGGGAATAGGCAGGGCGAATAACGACGTGTATAAAACGGAAAGTATCGCCGCCATATTTCCCGACAGAAGGAATTTAATCGAATTTTTAATGTTCCTGTAAACGTTTCTTCCGTTTGTCACAGCCTTGATTATAGTCGCAAAGTTGTCGTCGGAGAGTATCATCGAAGCGGCGTCCTTTGACACCTCGGTTCCCGTTATACCCATCGCAACGCCTATATCCGCCTTTTTAAGCGCAGGCGCGTCGTTTACTCCGTCGCCCGTCATCGCGACTATGTTGCCCTTGCTTTGCCATGCGTTTACGATTCTGATTTTATTCTCCGGCGACACGCGCGCGTAAACCGAAATGCGGGATATATTTTCGTTAAGCTCCTCCTCGCTCATTGCATCAAGCTCGGCGCCGGTAACGGCCATGTCGCCCTCTGAAAATATTCCGATTTGCCGCGCTATCGCCGTCGCGGTGATCTTGTGGTCGCCGGTTATCATTACAGGCTTTATTCCCGCGCGCTTTGCGTCGGCAACCGCCGCCACCGATTCCTCCCTCGGCGGGTCTATCATTGAGATAAGGCCTATAAACGTGAAGCCGTTCTCGTTTTCAAGCGTGAGCGTGAAATCGTCCGAAACCTCCTTGTAGCCGAAGGCGAGAACGCGCAGGCCGTTATTGGAAAACTCGTAATTCTGCCTTGCGATATTTTCCCTGTCCGCGTCCGTTATCTCCCTCACGCCCTCCGAGGTTCTAATGTGCGTCGTCCTGTCAAGTAGAACGTCGAGCGCGCCCTTTGTCAATACGGTGGGAACGCCGTGCAGTCTGTACTTTGTACTCATCAGCTTTCTGTCGGAGTCAAACGGGATCTCCTCAAGCCTTTCGAGAGCGCCTCTTACAAAATTGTAGTCGAGAGAAATTTTGTCCGCCATTTCAAGCAGGCAGAATTCAGTGGGATCGCCTATTCCGGTGCCGTCAACTATCGAGGAGTCGTTTGAAAGAATGGCGTTATACAGCATATATCTGTGAAGCTGATTTTTTAAATCGATCTCCTGCGGCTCTATGACCGCGTTGTCTATATAGAGCTTCTGGACCGTCATCTTGTTTTGAGTCAGAGTGCCGGTCTTGTCGGAGCATATAACGGAAACGCAGCCGAGGCTCTCCACCGCCTTTAGATCCTTGATGATAGCCTGTTCCTTAGCCATTTTCTGCGTGCCCATAGCCTGAACGATGGTGACTATCGAGCTGAGCGCCTCCGGAATCGCCGCGACCGCGAGCGCAACGGCGAACAAAAGCGAACTGAGCACGTTGCCGGTTTGGAAATAAGTAAGGGCGAAAACAAGAAGAGAGATGAGCATTATCACGGCGGCGAGCCTGCTGCTGAACCTGTCAAGGCTCACCTGGAGAGGCGTTTTCTTTTCCTTCGTCGCGTTCATAAGGCTCGCTATCTTGCCTATTTCCGTATTCATGCCCGTGTCGGTCACAACGACCACCGCTCTGCCGTAGGTCACAAGACTGCCGGAATAGACCATATTTGTCCTATCGGCAAGCGGAAGCTCGTCTGATAAATCATTATCCGACTTATCGACATTTGTGGATTCGCCGGTCAGAGAGCTTTCATTTACCTGCAAGGAGTAGTTGTTAAGTATTCTGCCGTCTGCGGCGACAAGATCGCCCGCCTCGAGAATGATTACGTCGCCGGGAACCACCTGCTTGGAGGGGATTTCAATTTTCACCCCGTCCCTTAATACCTTCGCGCTCGGCGAGGATAGGCTCTTAAGGCTTTCAAGCGACTTTTCCGCCTTTTCGTGCTGAACCGTTCCGAGAATGGCGTTTAAGACTATAACGGCTAAGATTACAAGCATACTTTCAAGGTCGCCGGTTATCGCGGATATAATCGCGGCGGCAATGAGGATTATAACGAGCAAATCGAGAAATTGCTCGAAGAACACCCTGAGCATACCCTTCTTTTTGCCCTCAAGCAGAGCGTTTTCGCCCTTTTCCGCCAGCAGCTTTTTCGCTTGCTCGGACGAAAGACCGTCCTCGGACGAGCCGAGCATACTTAAAATTTCCTTTTTAGGGACAAGATACCACGGTTTCATAAATATATGCCTCCTCTATATTAATATTGACGAATGAGAGAATAATTTGCACAAAATAAAAAACTTTTACCACAAAAGGCGACCGAAAACCCAATTGTGATAAAAGTCTTGCCATTTAAAATATGAGCGAATTGCATAAGCAATTGTACTGACGCAGCATATTACAGACGCCTGCCGGCTACTCCCTCTTATTCATTCAATATTATGTTATAATAATTATAATTGTTATTCCTCGGATTGTCAACCGAATTTTAACATAAAATATATACAAAAATTAAAATAGCCCGTCCCGCCTGATTATGCCAAAAAAAGTGTCGCGCGCGCGACACTTTTTTCGCGTGTCGCCGAGTTTTGTCGCGACAAAAAACGACGAATCTTAAATATTGCCCAGCTATTCACCGTTATATTTATGTTTATATCGGCATTATGCACAAATAATTGCATAATTGTCTGAATTTGATATTAACTCAAAAGCCTAACGAAAAACAGTCAGTTTCACCAGTTAAATTAGAATATTCTCTTATGATAAAATTAAAATGTAGAATTGGACTAATTGGCTGATTTTTAGAAGGGCTTTTTTGTGAAATATTATGAATAAGTTGTGAATAAAAAATGTCGCAGCAGAAAAATTCAAATAACACATATCCTTCTCCGCATTCAGGGCGCATGGTGATTTTTAGGAGCGATATTTATGAAAAGAATGATTGCAAAAATAAATTCCGCCGGAAAGAGGGCAAAGGCGGTTCCCTTCCCGTTTTCCGGCAAAACATCAAAGAGAGTAATCTCCGTGCTGTTGTGCGTTTGCATGGCGGCGTGCTTGCTGTGTAATTTGGGCGGCGGGGCTGCGGCGTCAAACGACGGATTCACCCAAAAAATCTTGAGCCGAAATTCCGACGACAACACTATGGAGTCCTACGTAAACAAGCTGCTGTCCTCTAATGATGGCAGTCGCTACGCCGGGCGCGTGTGGACAGATAAGAGCGTGTTTGCTCACGACGGCAACACAGACGGCACAATAGACCTTGAAAATAATAACGACGGCTACGACGGCACAGTGAACTTCGACTCGGATTTTGGAACGGTCTTTTCCGCCTTATCAAGCTCCCAACGAATCGACGAGTACTCAACGTCTCCGGTTGACGTTCTCTTTTTGCTCGATATGTCCGGCTCAATGGCGGAGGATGTTCAAGATGGAGCTTCGCATAGCGATTACAATGAACCAAATCCGGAGAACAGCAAACGTATTACCCACTCCCGTATTTATAAAGTTTTGCAATCCATCAATAACTCCATCCAAAAATTGATGGATATGGGCGAAGACAACCGTGTGGCTGTAGTGGGCTACGGCGCTACGGCATACACCCTGTTGGAATTGGGGCATTATAAACCGGCGACAACCGGCAAATATTTGGAGGTAAAAAACTTCCGAAAATATTACTATCTTTATAGTGACGACAGTCTCAAACCTGAAAATAGCGGATCAGCTACCTATATGGTTGGAACGGTTGCCGGACTGAAAAAGCTGGATAGCGCGACCCCTGATGCTGAGTATAAAAGATATGCCCGCAACGACTACAAAAGCACCAAATTTTCCTGCGACCTTAAAGGAACGGTCAATATCGGCTTTAGCACCGACATGCAGGCGGGAATTTATCAGGGCGTTGAAGAGCTTTATAAAAACTACGACAGCATAGAGGACGTAAGAGAAATCTATGAGTCCGAAGAAACAGGAAAGAAAACCGCCGTTCAGCGGGTACCCATCGCCATAGTTATGACCGACGGCGGCTCGAACTACGCGTTGAAACGCAACAGCTTAAGCAGTACCGCGGGCGACGAATGGTATAAGGTGCAAATTTACTCGGGAAACATACCAGAATTAATAGGAAATTATACAAAATACCGCACAGAGAATGGTGGCGGCGACGTGACGATTTTGGATATTTTATTAACTGCCTCTTATGAAAAATCAAAGATGCAGAATAAATATACTAAGCTGGTACAGCAGGCAAGAGGAGACGAGGAGTATCCGTTGCCAAACGATCCAAAGAAAAACGATTTCCGTATTTATACGCTCAGCGTGGATACGCCGAACGAAGATTGGCAGATGCCGCGCGTCTATTCGACGCTTGACCCCGTGGATTTTTTCAGTAACACTTTACAGGAACACGACGGTATAGACCCTAGTAAGTGGGCGAAAAAGCAGGATGTTATCGACGCTTATAACCTTTTCTTGAAGTGGGAAAAGGCAGACAGTTCGATATCGAAGTCATTCACCGATTCGGATAAATCTAGGACCGTAAAATTCAACCAGCTTCCCGCAGATAAAGGGGTTACAAAAGACGACATTATAAAAAACATAAACTACAATTACGAATTTGCGAATATTAAAGCCTCTGCGATAGATAAGACATTTGATGATATGCTCGGCAAGATTCGCGGAATTGCCGGTTCTGCCTTTACGCCGTTTTCGGGCTATAACGATGCGGGCGTTAAAAATTCCATTACTTATAAAGACCCGCTCGGCGAGTATATGGAGCTTAAAAACGGCTCGATTACGGTCAACGGCGATGTTACTTCCAACGGCGCTGCCAGCGCTAATAATACCGCGTTTGATATGTCAATGCTGCTTTACGGCGAGATGCGCGGCATGGTTCGCGCCGGCGTGTACGATTACCACTGGAACACGGAGTATATATCTAACCATAGCGGCGAGAAGGTAGAAGGGGATAATAAAGACCCGTTCCCCCTTGGGTGGTACAAGGGCGAGGATCCTGAAAACGCTTACAAGGCGGCAAAAACCGCAGAAAACGACTCCGGCAGTTGGCCTACGGAAGACCCGGTAACCGGCACGACTTATACGAGCGCCGAGGAAGCCTGGGCGGACGGCTGGGTGATGCGTTTTGATTTTAATACGCTGCTGGATTTTGTGCCAATCGCCAATGCTAAGGAGGACGGCTCGACGATAAATCCGGACGATCTGGACGAATCGATAAAAAACACCGTTTACACCTGCTACCGCTTTGCCGACACTCAACAGGAGCGAAATAAGCTGCGCTGCAATCCGATTTTCGGCGATGTTCCCGAAGAGCTGCAAATTGAATGGAATAAGAAACACGAAGACACAGGCTCCTATCCGACCGACTCGGATATGTACAGCTCTTACCCCGGCGTATATCGGCTTTCGGATATAAGGGTTTGGGAGGAGCA
>CANPZK010000075.1 GCA_947588875.1 uncultured Clostridia bacterium | reverse complement strand
CAACTTTTTTCTCGGATAAAATTGACCCTGCCGTAAAAGCGGCAGGGTCAATTTTGGCAGGGGCAGAAGGACTTGAAGTTGCAGGCAACCCCTCTTGCGGTGCCCGAAAAATGTTTCCGCTTGGAGCGCGGACATTTTTCGACCGCTGCGCCAACCCCTGCTCCCTTTTTCCGCCACTGGCGGCGGTCGCAGGCGTTGCCCGGCGCGCTCCGAGTGCCTCGGTGTAAGGCTATATCTTTGCAAAAAAAACGACCGCAACGCGGCCGATTTCTTTTTGGCAGGGGCAGAAGGACTTGAAGTTGCAGGCACCCCCTCTTGCGGTGCCCGAAAAATGTTTCCGCTTGGAGCGCGGACATTTTTCGACCGCTGCGCCACCCCATGCTCCCTTTTTCCGCCGCCGGCGGCGGTCGCAGGCGTTGCCCGGCACGCTCCGCGTGCCTCGGATTCAACTTTTTTCTCGGATAAAATTGACCAGAAGGACTTGAACCCTCGGCACGCGGTTTTGGAGACCGCTGCTCTACCAACTGAGCTATACCCCTATATTTTAATTGCTTAACAGCAAGTGTTATATTAACACATCTTGAGGATTAAGTCAAGTGTTTTTATGAGTTTCGTTATTTTAACGCGATAAACGCTCCCTTTGCTTTGAATCAGAGGAGCAATCACGCAGAGTCGAATTTGTACGCCGTATTCCGAAAATGCGCGTTTGTTGTGCGCTTTTTGGAATACGGCGGTATTTATATTACTTTATATTATTTTTTGCCGGAAAGAATATCGGCTATTACCTCGCGCTCATCGAGATGGTGTTTTACTCCGCGTATCTCCTGATAATCCTCGTGACCCTTGCCCGCAAGCACTACTATATCCCCCGGCTCGGCGTTTTCGATGCACCAGCGAATCGCGTCGCGCCTGTCCGGAACGACGATGTATTTTCCGTCTGTCTTGTCTATGCCCACCTTGATGTCGTTTATTATGTCCATCGGCTCCTCAAAGCGCGGGTTGTCGGTCGTGATTACAGATAAATCGGACAGCTTGCCGCTTATCTCGCCCATCTCATAGCGGCGAACCTTCGGTCTGTTGCCGCCGGCACCGAACATTGTGATGAGCCTGTGCGGATTATATTCCCTGAGAGTGACGAGCACGTTCTCCATGCTCATGGCGTTGTGAGCGTAGTCGATAAGCAGGGTGTAATCGCCCGGAACCGGCACGCTCTCGACTCTGCCCTTGACGGTCGCTCTATTTAGCCCCTCCTTCATCGCGCTCTTGTCAATGCCGAAGTGGCGGCAGACTGAAAGCGCCGCAAGCCCGTTGTAAACGCTGAATCTGCCGGGAATAGGAACGTCCGCCTCTATTTCGAGCCTGCCCCTTGTTTTGAAGCGTACCCCGAGATAGCCCGGGCGGGAGATAAGCTCGTCGTCATACGCTATGACGTCGGCTTTGTCGTTGTTGAAGCCGTAGGTTTCAAGCTCGCAGGCGTGGTCCTTTATTATGCCCTCAAAGCTCTTGTCGTCTATGTTTATTATTCCGAGTTTGCACTGCCTGAACAGCAGGCTCTTGCAGTGCATATATTCGTCGAGGTCCTTGTGCTCTGCTCCGCCGATGTGGTCGTCGGAGAAATTAGTGAATATGCCGTAATCGAAGTCTATCGCGTCGGTGCGGTGCCATTTCAGCCCGAGCGACGACGCCTCTATCACCATACAGCCGCAGCCCTCTCCGACCATTTTCGACAGGTAATACTGTATCTCGTAGGACTCGGGAGTCGTGTTTTCGGTTTTGTAAATTTTGTCGCCTATTACGACCCCGACCGTCCCGATTGTGCCGGTCTTTATACCGCCCGCCTCGAGTATGGAGCGTATCATGCTGACGGTAGTCGTCTTGCCCTTTGTGCCTGTTATGGCAATCGTTTTCAGCTTTGCGGCGGGATAATCAAAATACGCCGCGCTCATATACGCGAGCGCCCTGCGGGTGTCGTCGGTCTTTATTACGGTGACACCGTCTGGAACGTTTACGTCGTCCTGAGCTATTATCGCCGCGGCTCCCATTTCGGCGGCTTTTTTTGCGTATTCGTGTCCGTCGGAGCTGAAGCCCTTCAGGCAGACGAACACGCTGCCTCTCTCGGTTTTTCGGGAATCGTAAACAAGAGTGGTGATTTCAATGTTTTCGTCGCCTTGCACAAGGGTGTACTCTATTTTTTCAAGCAGCCGGCAGAGCTTCATTTTAAATGCCTCCAAATATTAATATGTATTTTTAATAAAGAATTATTTTATTAATTTGATTTATTGCGCCGTCCGCGCGATGATTGCGGCTGTGCAAATTATAGTTTAGATTAATTAAAACACATTGTCAAGGTAATGTATGGCTTTTGGGGTTTATATTAATTGTATGCGCTTTTTCGGGCAAAAATAAGAGTATAGATAAAAATTAACAAAATGTGAACCAAAGCGCCGAAAAATAACGCCCGCAGTCTGAAAACATTGTAAAATTCAATCGTGCCGCCAAAGGTTTTTTGTTTTTTATGTTTATTATGAACAATGTATATTCGTCGAAATCACGAATTTTTCTGAAATATAAAAGCAAAAATTAATTTAGCGTACAAACCTATGTAAAAGTTGCACAAAAAATCGGCTCAGATATATAAACATTGATAAAAATGAATAAACGGTGTTGCATTTGTTAAGCGTCTATGATATTATTTAAACAAGCATTAGGTGTGTTATGCGCAAATTTATAGTGAATTTTCAACAAAATTCACTATTTGTTTTCCAAATGATACATCTTGCAAAAACGACACGGCGCTCGCCGTGACAAATTAATCATTAATATTTTTTCAGAAAGAAAGGGAATCAAAATGTTCAAGTACACAAAAAGAATCCTTGGCGTTGGTCTTGCATCTTTGATGGCGGTTACCGCGTTTGCGGGCTGCGGCGGATCAACAACATCTGATGGCGGCAGCTCAAGCGGAGATTCAAGCGCCGCTCCGGCTGACAGCTCAAGCCAGCAGGAAATCAAGCAGCTCACCATTGACGATATAATGGCTGACGCACAGCTTGCTATCGGCGACGAGGATAACGTAAAGCTCAAGGTTTGGGGCCCGCAGGAGGCTCTGGATCTTCTCAAAAAGCAGTGCGACGACTTTGTTGCAAAGTTCAAGGAGCTTGGCAGAACCATTAAGATCGAGTGCGTTGCCCAGGGTGAGGCTGACGCCGCGACAAATGTTAAGACGGACCCGGAAAACGCCGCAGACGTATTCGGCTATGCGTCCGACCAAGGTATGGACCTCTTCAGAGGCAACTATGTAATGCCTGTAAGAGCTCAGTTTGTAGACGCTATCAAGACCGCGTCCATTGAAGACGCATACGGCTCGGTTCTTTACAAGGGCGCCGACGACGCGGAGGAAATTCCTTACGCTTACCCGGAGACGGGCGACAACGGATATATCCTCTTCTATAACAAGGAAGCTCTCACAGAGGACGATGTTAAGTCCATGGAGGGCATCATGAAGGTCTGCACAGAAACAAAGAAAAAGTTTGCCTTTAACGTAGGCGACGGCTTCTACGGCTGCGTAATTCCGTTTACAGCGGGCGGCACGCTTTCACTCAATCCTAAGGACGAAACTATCCAGCAGCTCAACTATGACGAGGCTGAGGTTACAAAGGTTGCAAAGGCCTTTGCGGATCTCTGCGCCAACGACTACTTCAAGGACGAAAACGTAAACAACACGCTTGTATCGGGCTTTAAGAACGGCACGCACATCGCCGGCGTAGGCGGCTCATGGATGATAAAGAACATTGAGAAGGCTCTCGGCGACAAGCTCGGCGCGGCTAAGCTCCCGACAATTAATGTAGACGGCGAAGACAAGCAGCTCATTTCAATGTACGGCTATAAGAACATCGGCGTAAACGCCAAGACAGATTATCCGCTCACCTCTCAGGCTCTCGCGTTCTATCTCACAAGCGAGGCTTGCCAGAAGGAGAGATGCGAAGAGGTAGGCTGGGGCCCGTCGATCAAGTCTCTTGCCGAGTCTGATCTTGTAACAGGCAACATCTGCTTAAAGGCCATATACGAACAGCAGGCTAATTCAATTCCTCAGATCAATATCTGCAAGGGCTTCTGGACGCCGACAGGCGCTTATGCAGGATATATGGTAAACAAGGACAAAAAGCATGACGACGCTTCTCTGAAGACCCAATATGAGGAAATGGTTAAGAACATTACGCTCAAGTAATTGTTTATTCTGTATTAAAGCTAACATTTGATTGTTTCAAGCAGCCTGTGCAAACAGGCTGCTTGATATGACAAAAGCATCAGGTCTTTTTAAACCTTTTCAATTTACGGACAAAGAGGAGTGAAACCATGAATTTTATTGAATATGTCCAGCTCAATCCGTTCCAGAAGTTCTGGTATAAATTAAAAATGTTCTTTGTTAATTTGCCGAAGAACCTCGGAAAGTTTTTCAAGTTTATCGGAATGAAGATCGCTGCTTTCTTCATCGGAATTGGTCATGCGTTCAAATTCTATGGTACGAGCTTCGTAAAAGGAGACTGGTCAACAAAAATTTCTTACGCTATCATGGGCTTCGGCATCATGGTAAAGGGGCAGATAATAAAGGGAATTGTTTTCCTTGCGGTTGAGGTTGCATATTTTGCCTTTATGATAGGCTTTGCATGGAATTATCTTTCAAAGTTTTTATCGCTCGGCGGAGTTATCGCCCCGGCGTCTATTGATCCGGTATACGGAACAAAAATCCCCGAGAAAACCGATGATTCAATGATCATCATGCTTTACAGCGTGCTTGCTATTATAGTTACGATTCTCTTTATTTTCCTCTACATAGTGAACATAAGAGTTAACGTTGCGCTTGAGGAGAGAAGGAAAAACGGAGAGCATATTAACACACTCGGCGAGGATATAAAAACACTTCTTGACGAGCGCTATCATGTAACCCTCCTTTCGCTTCCTACGCTTCTCATCTGCACCTTTACGGTGCTGCCGCTTATATTTATGATTTTGATCGCGTTCACAAACTTTGACAGAGATCACTCGATGGGCGGCTTGTTTGACTGGATAGGCTTCCAGAACTTTGCCGACGTTTTCGTCAGCAACCCGAAAAAGGCGGCGACCTTCCAAACGCTTGTTGGCTGGACGCTCTGCTGGGCTGTTATAGCCACAATCTCCTGCTACATCGTGGGAGTTATCATCGCCCTTATGATAAACAAAAAGGGCATCAAGTGCAAATCGCTTTTCAGAACAATGTTTGTTATGACCGTTGCGGTTCCGCAGTTCGTTACTCTGCTTCTTATGGCGCAGATGCTCAATGACGACGGCTTCTTCAATGTGCTTTTAAGGCATATGGGAGTCCTCGGAGAGATGGATTACATTAAATTCCTGACCGACCCGTGGATAGCTAAAATCACGGTGCTTGTCGTCAATTTGTGGATCGGCGTTCCGTACACGATACTTTCCGCAAGCGGTATTCTGATGAATATTCCCGAAGAGTTGTATGAAAGCGCCCGTATCGACGGCGCCGGACCTGTCGTTACCTTTGGCAAGATAACGCTGCCGTATATGCTCTTTGTTATGACTCCTGCTCTTATTCAGCAGTTTATAGGCAACATCAACAACTTCAACGTAATCTACTTCCTTACGGGCGGCGGTCCTACAGATCCGTTCCTATATAACGCCGGAAATACCGACCTGCTCGTTACGTGGCTGTTCAATTTGACCACGTCGTATAATGATTACTCGTTGGCTGCGACTATTGGTATTCTGGTATTTATCTTCTGTGCTACGCTTTCGCTTATCACGTTCAATATGACCAGATCTTCCAAGGACGAGGAGGCGTTCTCATGATAAAGAGTTATAAATTGAGAAGAAATATCTCAAACGCGATAATATACGTTATCCTTACCATTCTCTGTCTGATTTGGATAATGCCGCTCGTATGGCTCATTATGACCTCGTTCAGCGGTGAGGGCGTTGTTTATTCGACAAATATCATTCCAAGCTCGTGGACCCTTGACAACTATATCAAGCTGTTTACGGAGGTTGACCCGAGTAAGGTAAACTATCCGAGATGGTTCCTCAACACGTTTATCGTGGCGTGCTTCTCGTGCGTTATTTCGACGCTTTCGGTATTGATGGTCAGCTACACCTTCAGCCGTCTGCGCTTTAAATCGCGTAAGAAGATTATAAACATAGGCTTTATCCTCGGTATGTTCCCGGGCTTCCTCACAATGGTTGCCATCTATTATCTGCTCAAGATAATGGGACTTACTCAGAATATCGTTGGTCTTATAGTCGTTTATTCGGCGGGCGCCGGTTTGGGCTTTGCTATTTCAAAGGGCTTCTTCGACACGGTTCCGAGGGCCCTCGACGAAGCAGCAACAATCGACGGCGCGACGAGAAATCAGATATTCTGGAAGATAATTCTTCCTATGTCAAAGCCGATCGTTGTTTACACCATACTGACCTCCTTCACCGGTCCGTGGGCAGACTTCATATTCGCAAAGCTGCTCCTCGTTGACCAGGTAGACCAATATACGATAGCTATCGGCTTGTGGAGAATGGTTGACAAAAACTACATCAACGACTACTTCCACCAGTTCTGCGCCGGCTCGGTAATTGTAGCCGTGCCTATAACCGCACTGTTCCTCAAGATGCAGAAATACTATGTTGAGGGCGTTACAGGCGGAGCAGTTAAGGGCTGATATAAAGGATACATTTAAAAATATTTTCGGCAGATGCGGCGGGAGAACCTGCCGCATTTGCGCGTTAAAGGCTGCGCCGCGCCGAAAATATATTGCTCCGGCATTAATTTTAAAATTATAAAACAAGGAGAATGTGTATGTTAAAAAAAGCTTTGTGCCTTGCGCTCTCGGCGTGCGCCCTGTCAAGCGCCGTGCTTGCGGGCTGTTCTTCGCCGCAGTCCGCAGCGCCGACTCAATCTCAGGACAAGTACAGAAACTTTTACGAGATATTTGTCTATTCGTTTTATGACAGCGACGGCGACGGCATAGGCGACCTTAAAGGTCTTATAAAAAAGCTCGACTATATAAACGACGGCGACCCCACGGGCGGCGAGGATCTCGGAGCCGACGGAATTTGGCTTATGCCGATAATGGCTTCCGGCTCGTATCATCACTATGACGTTGACGATTATAAAAAGGTCGATGACGAATACGGCACGAACGACGACTTCAAAAAGCTCTGCGAGGAGTGCCACAAGAGGGGAATCAAGGTTATAATCGACCTTGTTTTGAATCACACCTCGACAGATAACGAGTGGTACAAAAAGGCTGTGGAGGAGATAGACGCCGGCAACAGGGACGGCTACGCGAAATATTACGACACGGCTCAGCCGGGCAAGATGACGCAAAACGCCGCCTATTCGCAGATGGGCTCAAAGGGCGGAGTGCTTGTCGAGTCAAACTTCTCAAGCGAAATGCCGGAGCTGAACCTCAGCAACGAGGACGTAAGGGCGGAGATTAAGGACATAATGAAGTTCTGGCTCGACCTCGGCTGCGACGGCTTCAGGCTTGACGCCGTAAAATATTACGACTCAGCCTCGACCGACGGAAACGAATTTTTAAAGTGGCTTATGGATACGGCGCGGGGCATAAAGGAGGACGTTTACATTGTCGGCGAGGAATGGAGCGGCAGCAGTGAGATCTCAATGCGCTACAAGGCGGGCATAGACAGCTTGTTCAACTTCCCGTACTCGGACCAGGGCGGCGGGGACATACTCACCGCAGTGAACAGCCGCAACGTGGAGTCGTTCCTGAAGGGCGTGCAGGGCTGGAACAAAATAATAAAGGACAGCAATAAGGACGCCGTGGACGCGATGTTCTTATCCAATCACGATATGCCGCGCAGCGCCCTCGCGTTTTCCGGCGAGCTGTTTAAGGAAAAATGCGGCGCTATGCTTTATCTGACAATGCCGGGCAACCCGTTTATTTATTACGGCGAGGAGGTAGGCATAAAGGGCGGCTCGTCGAACGACGGAACGTATCGCTCAAGTATGCCGTGGAGCTACGACGATGAAACCGGCAGATGCAGCGAAACTCCGGGCGTTGCGGACAACAGCTCGGAAACCTACAGCCCGGAGCAGAGCGTTGAGGAGCAGATTAAGGACAAGAACTCGCTTTTCAATTTCTATAAGAAGATGATAGACATCAAGCTATCATATCCCGCCATCGCGAGGGGAACCATAACCGACCTGATCAAGACCGACTTCGCGAGCATATCGGGTATGGTAGTTGAGTATAACGGCGAAAAGCTGATTCTTTTCTACAATATGAGCAAGGACGAAAAAACCGCCGAGATACCAAAGGATAGCCTCGACTATTCCTCTATTGCGGCACAGGCGTGCGCGCAGGACGTTGACAAGGACGGAAACGCCCCGCAGTGTACCTTAGACGGAACTAAGATTACAATGCCCTCGGGCAGCTTTGCTATACTCAAATAATTTGCGCGGTGCAGAGGCGTTTCCAAGGCGGAGCGCCTCTGTTTGTTTTTTTAAGGCATTTTTTAACTTGCCCGGCGACTGCCGCTTTAATTTTTAATTTATACGCATGGCTTTAAGAGCCTGAAAACGGGAATTAAAAGGGAAAAATCCGAGATTTTTTCATGTTTTCAAAACTTTGGTATAATGCATAGATAAATCATTTGCGGAAAAAAATCTCTGCACATTTTTTATAAAATTTTTTGGGGCGCAAAGGATAATTGCATAAAAGAATAATTTTAATTTGTGCAGAATTGTAAAAAACGCAGACAAAAATTTTATGTTTTACGCAATATAAAGGCGATATCTACAAAATTAACATTAAGTTTTTGTTGACAATTCCAAAATAAGCGGCTATAATATAGACACAGGTTGAGAAAAGACCTGATCAAATAAATTCCGAAATGTGATTACAAGTCCAGAGTAGGCACGAACTTTTTATTTAAGAAGGAGGAATATTTTATGACACCGATTCTTGAACTGCACGACATCGATGTAACTGAATTCCTCGCCGTGCTTGACACTTGCGAGGGCAATGTATTTTTAGTTACAAGAGAGGGCGACCACCTCAATTTAAAGAGCAAGCTGTGCCAGCTTGTTGGTCTTACACAGCTCATTGAGGGCGGAAAAATCGCTGAGGCTTACATCGTATGCGAAAACAAGGACGATGAGTCAAAGCTGTTCAGATTCAATCTTCTCGGCGACACAGGCGAAGCGGAGATTGAGAAGAACGAGTAATTTTGAGTTTTTCTATTTTTGTTTTACCATTATTTCAAGAAATCCTAGACCACAAAGAGTCCGCTCAGGCGGGCTCTTTGTGGTTTTT
>CANPZK010000074.1 GCA_947588875.1 uncultured Clostridia bacterium | reverse complement strand
CTGCAAAGCTCTCGTGTCCCGCGAGGAACGCAAAGCATTTCGTCTCATCTCTGAGGAGCATCGCGCCGAGATTTCCGTGACCGAGGCCGACATTTCTCTGCTCCGCGACAGAGCCGGGAATACAGAAAGCCTCAAGTCCTATACCGATAGCGGCGGCAGCGTCGGCAGCCGTCTGAACGTTTTTCTTTATCGCAACCGCACAGCCGAGGGTGTATGCCCATGAAGCGTTTTCAAAGGCTATCGGCTGAACTCCCTTAACAATAGCGTCCGGATCAAAGCCGTGATTCAGGCAAAGCTCTCTCGCCTCTTCAAGACTTGCAATACCATATTCGGCAAGGCACTTCTCGATCTTAGGCATTCTGCGATCTTTGCTTTCAAAAGTAACATTGTTTGCCATATTCGTTGTCCTCCCCGATTATTCTTCTCTTGGGTCTATGTATTTAGCCGCTCCGTCAAAGCGTCCATACTGACCGATATTGTTCTTGTAGGCCTCGTCAGGAGATACTCCGTGACGAATGTCCTCCATCATCTTGCCGAGCTTTACAAACTGATAGCCGATAACCTCGTCGTTTTCGTCAAGGGCAGTCTTGAGAACATAACCCTCCGCCATCTCCATAAAGCGAACGCCCTTTGCCTTTGTGCTGAACATTGTGCCGACCTGAGAGCGAAGACCCTTTCCGAGATCCTCAAGTCCCGCGCCGACCGGAAGTCCGTCCTCGGAGAAAGCCGTCTGGCTTCTGCCGTAAACGAGCTGCTCAAAGATGTTCTTCATAGCCGTGTTGATAGCGTCGCACACAAGGTCTGTGTTAAGGCACTCGAGCAGAGTCTTGCCCGGAAGAATTTCAGCCGCCATTGCCGCCGAGTGAGTCATACCCGAACAGCCGATAGTCTCAACGAGAGCCTCCTCTACAATGCCCTCCTTTACGTTGAGCGTGAGCTTACATGCGCCCTGCTGCGGCGCGCACCAGCCGATACCGTGAGATAAGCCGGCGATGTCCTTAATTTCATAAGCCTTTACCCATTTGCCCTCTTCGGGAATGGGAGCCGGACCGTGATGTGGTCCCTTAGTTACCGTACACATATTTTCCACTTCGTGAGAATAATTCATACAGGTACTCCTTTCACAT
Organism: uncultured Clostridia bacterium; assembly: GCA_947588875.1. GTDB lineage: Bacteria > Bacillota > Clostridia > Oscillospirales > Acutalibacteraceae > UBA7067. The sequence continues at coordinate 8,353 of CANPZK010000074.1, read as the reverse complement.
TGGTATGGTATAAACTTGCTTTATACCCTTTAATTATAAGCAATCGGCGCTGTTTAATCAAGTGTTTTTAGTGAGTAAAGGTAAAATTTTGCAGTAACGCGGGTAAATGCGCCGCAATTTCTTGTCATGGCCCGTTTCGTGTGCTATTATATATGTTGCCGCAGTCTGTCGGCTGACTAAAAATACGGAACATTTTGGAGGAAATATCATGATTGAAATAAAGAACGTTTCACCCGAATGCGCGGGCAGTATCGCATCGCTTGCTAATGAAATATGGAACGAATATTTCACCCCGATAATCGGCAAGGCTCAGGTCGATTATATGCTCGACAAATTCCAGAGCGAGCGGGCAATACTCTCTCAGCTCTCGGAGGGAATGAAATACATAGCCGCATATTCCGACGGCAAGCTCGTAGGTTACAGCGCATATAAGTTAGAGCCGGACGCGATGTTTCTCAGCAAAATATACGTCAGGCGCGACAAGCGCGGCTGTGGTATAGGCGGAAAAATGTTCGCCCGCGAGGTTGAAATCGCTAAAGACGCGGGCAAGGAAAAAATATATCTGACCGTAAACAAGCACAACGACGATTCAATCGCAATATACAGACATTTGGGCTTTGAAACCGAGAAAAGCATAGTGACGGACATCGGCGGCGGTTTTGTTATGGACGATTACGTTATGACTCTGCGCCTGAGCAAATAAACCGGCGCGCGCTTGCCGATTCGGGCAAAGCATAAAATCAAGGAGAAAAATAAAAATGGAGCAAACGGACAACATCAAACAAATTAACAGGGGCAAATTGAATATTAGTACCTCGATAAAGTACATACTTCTAATAGTCCTCGCCGTTATAACCGCATCATCTGTCGCGTTCATAAATTACCCCGACGTTGAAAACGTCAACTACACAAACTCCGACGCAACCTGGCACACTCTGCTCACAATGCAGTGCTACGACGAGAATCCGGTTTCGACGCATAAATTCCTGCCGATAGTCACCTTAAACGGCGACATAAACAAGTGGGTAACGTGGGGCGCGACTATTCCCGATGCTCAGGGAAATTACTACTACACCTCCTTTTCTCCCGCAGGCTACGTCCTGCCGTATTTCTTTGTGAAAATCTTCGGTCTGCCGATAAACGAAACGAGCCTCTATATTTTTAATACGGTTTTGCTCGCGGCGACTGCGGCGCTGATAGGCTTGATAATAAGGCGGCTCTTTGCCGACAAGCGCTTTCCGTTCCTTCTCGGGGCAATCGGGGCGGTCATATACTGCTTTATACCGGAGGTTATGAACAGTCAGGGCATAGTGTACTGGCACCAGTCGGTGATGCAGGTGGCTCTCGCCATACAGCTTTTGAGCTTCATCTGCATTGCAAAGGGCGACGCCGGACGCGGCTCATACATCGCGTTTTTCCTTATGTGCCTGATGAATCCGTACATCGAGTGGACGGGCTACGTCGCGAATATAGGATATATTATAGGGTTCTTTATCCTCTACCGCAAAAAGCTCGACAACGCCTTTAAAAACGGAGGCGCAGTGCTCGGGCTGACCGCAGCGTCGTTTATGCTCTTTGCCCTGCACTATATGAGCGTTGTAAGCGTTGACGATTTCTCAAAGGCGCTTGAAACGCGGTTCTTCGCCAGAAGCGCCTCAAGCCAAAGCGTAAGCTACATTGATTTGCTAAAGGGCTATATAGACTCCTTCCAAAACATATTTATACTGATAGCCGCCCTGCTTATACTGACGCTGCTCGTTTACAGAAATCTCAGCTTTATTAAAAAGAGCGCGTTTTTCTCAAACAAGACCGTTTTTCTCGCCGCGTTTTTCCCCGTGCTTGAAAATATACTCATGAAGAACCACGCGGTGAATTACACCTACGACAGAATGAAGCTCTCGTTTATACTTATTCTTATAGTCTGCGACCTTATGTATCTTCTCTTTGACAAGATCGGGGAATTAAATCTTTACGCTCTGCCGTCCGCCGCCGCTCTTATTTTAGCCGCCGTCGTATGCGCGGTAAATATCGTCTCGTTCCCGGGCGCACGCGAATGGAGCATTGATTACAGGGCAAACAACCGCCTGCTCGCTGATTACTGCACTGAGAAATACACCGAGGAAAACAGCGTATACGGGCTTGACACATACACCGTAAGAGGGTATATAAATCTTCTTTTCGGTCGCTCCGTTTATGAGTGGTCAAGCGAGGAAAACGACATTAAAAATGCGCGGGCAAGGAATATGCGCTACGCCGTGACAGTGTATATAGAGCAGTACGGTCAATGGAATTTGTATAAGCTCTCCCACGTAGCGGTAAACGATTTGAAGAGCAACACCCGTCAAATTATCGGCATTAAGGGCGGCGCTATTGATATTACAGGCAATGATAATTAACAAATCCTTCTCTCATTTTTAAAGGATTATTAATAGCATATTCACATTTAAAATCTATACTTTAACCGTACTCAAGAGGACGGAGCCGCACCGTCAGAGTACGAATGTTCTACCCTCCTCAATGTACCCCTCAAACTAAAAGTGAGAAAAGGCTCGATCCGCCGCAAGGACCGAGCCTTTTCGTTATTATCGCACGAAATACCGCGCTTTGCGCCGGTATTATATATAGCGATCAATTATTTTTCCGGCAGTCAAAGCCGAGAGCCGGCGGCAATCGCCACATGACCGCTCGTTAAAGTCATAAAGCCCTGCCGATTAAATTCCTTGAGCAAATAAAGGGCTTGCAAGGTTTTTTATATTGTGATAAAATAACACGGTATAAAAATGTAAAATTACGGAATATTTTTATCAGTGAAAATTCTTAAAGGTCCTTAACCGAAACAAACGCAAGGGAGCGAATTAATCATGTGCGGAATCTGCGGATTTACCGGAGAAATAATCGATAAAGACAGCGTCATTGAGAATATGGCGAGAGTGATTACCCATAGAGGGCCGGACAGCGACGGCTTTTACACGGACGAGCATATCTCAATGGGCTTTCGCCGACTGAGCATCATAGACCTCGACGCGGGTCATCAGCCTATTTTCAACGAGGACAAGACCCTCGTAATAAACTTCAACGGCGAAATATACAACTACAAGGAGATAAGAAAAGAGCTTATAGAGCTTGGGCACACGTTTTCAACCAACGCCGACACCGAGGTTATCCTTCACGGCTTTGAGCAGTGGCAGGAAAAGGTGCTTGACAAATTAAGGGGTATGTTTGCCTTTGTGATATACAACATAGCGGACCATTCTCTTTTTATCGCAAGGGACTTCTTCGGAATAAAGCCCCTGCACTACACTCAGGTCGGCGAGCATTTCATATACGCCTCCGAGATAAAGAGTATTCTTCAATTCCCGAAATTCGAGAAAAAATTCAATTACAGAACGCTCGACAACTATCTCTCGTTTCAGTACGCGGTTCCGCCCGAAACATTCTTCGAGGGCGTTTACTGCCTGCTCCCGGGTCATTACCTGTGGTACAAGGACGGCAAGATAACGACCACCCGCTATTGGGAGGCGAGGTTTGAGCCGGACGAGAGCCTTACAGAGGAGGACGCGGTAAACAAAATAGAGGAGGTCTTTGAAAACTCCGTAAACGCCCATAAGATAAGCGACGTTGAGGTCGGCTGTTTCCTTTCGAGCGGCGTTGATTCAAGCTACGTTTCGACATATTTTGCCGACCAAAAAACCTTTACCGTCGGCTTTGACTTCGGCAAAAGATACAATGAGATAAGCTGGGCTGAAAATCTATCAAAGAAAATCGGCGTGGACCATTATTCAAAGCTCATCGGCTCAGAGGAGTTCTGGGGCAGCGTGAAGAAGGTGCAGTACCATATGGACCAGCCGCTTGCGGATCCGTCGTGCATCGCGCTCTACTTTGTTTCCAAGCTCGCGAGCGAGCACGTCAAAGTCGTTCTTTCCGGCGAGGGAGCGGACGAGCTGTTCGGCGGATACACCTGCTACAACGACCCGAGGGTATTTAAGGTATATCAAAAGCTCGTGCCGTATCCGTTGAGGCGCGCCATATGCAGGCTCATGAAAAAGCTGCCGGATATAAAGGGCAGAGATTACCTGATACGCGCGACTCACCCTCTTGAGGAGCGCTTTATCGGCAACGCTTATATGTACGATTTGGACGAAAAGCGGCAGATACTCAAGGATCCGTCCATTGCAACGAATCCGTCAAAAAGGTGTCGCGAGCTTTACAAGAGAGCCGAGGGCTGCGACGACGAAACAAAAATGCAGTACCTTGACATAAATATGTGGATGGTCGGCGACATACTCCTGAAGGCTGACAGAATGAGCATGGCAAACTCGCTTGAGCTGCGCGTTCCGTTCCTTGACAAGGAGGTATTCAAGGTTGCTTCGACCATACCGACGAGGCTCAGGGTAAACAAGAAAAACACTAAGTACGCCATGCGCCAGGCGGCAATGCGCCATCTTCCGCCCGAGACAGCTCAGAAAAAGAAGCTCGGCTTCCCTGTTCCCACGAGGGAATGGCTCAAGGACGAAAAGTACTACAATATAGTCAAGGATATGTTCAATTCCGACACGGCTAAAAAATTCTTCAACTCCGATATGCTTATAGGCTTCCTCGACGAGCATTATCAGCTCAAGGAGGACAACAGCAGAAAGGTTTGGACGATTTACATTTTCCTCGTTTGGTACAAAATCTACTTTGAGGGAGATAAGGTCGAGGGCGTCGACTGAGAGATAATTGAAGCGCCGACAGGCAAGTGCTTGTCGGCGCTTCGTTTTGTTTAAAAGGTATTTTCTTTTTTGGTTATACGGCTCCGCCAATGCTCATATTATCCAATCCCAGAACTCGCCGCTCTTATTCTCGCCCTGTCGGCTCAGGCTGAACTCAAGCTCGGGGCTCTTCATGCTGACCCTCATACCCTCGGATACGGAATTTACTATAAACGAGTTGCCGCCTATCGTCGCTCCCTTGCCTATTACGGTTTCTCCGCCGAGTATGGACGTGCCGGAGTAAATCGTCACGTTGTCGCCTATCGTCGGGTGGCGCTTTACTCCCTTGAGCTGCTGACCCTTTCTCGTTGAGAGCGCGCCGAGCGTTACTCCCTGATATATCTTAACATTGTCGCCTATTTCGGTCGTTTCTCCTATTACTATGCCCGTTCCGTGGTCAATGAAAAAATATTTCCCTATCGTCGCCCCGGGGTGAATGTCTATTCCGGTTATACTGTGAGCGTACTCGGTCATTATCCTCGGTATCATCGGCACTCCAAGCTCGAACAGCTCGTGAGCTATTCTGTAAACCGTTATCGCCAGCAATCCCGGATATGAGAATATTATCTCGTCCGTGCTGTAAGCCGCCGGGTCCCCGTTATAAGCCGCCTGAACGTCGGTGTTGAGATATTCGCGCAGCTTGGGCAGCTTGCCCAAAAACTCCTGCACGATAATATCCGCCTCCTTATCGACGGCTGTCCTGCCGTTGTCGGCGCACTGCTCCCTGTTGCACAGAGCCTTGATTATCTGCTTCTTTAAATTATACTGCACAAACTCGATGCGCTCGCCGACTATGAACTTTATATACTCGCTCCTGACCTTGTTCGTATCGAAAAAGCCCGGGAACAGCAGTTTTCTTATCTCCTGCACGAGTGTTATAACCACGTCCTTATTTATGATATTCGCGGCGTCAAGATGACTTGTAAGCTCATACTCGCCGTAGCTTTCAAGAAGAACGTCTACTAATTTTTCTGTATTGTTTTCCATGCGCTCACTCTCCAAGATACGTTATAGTTTACTCTACAAATACTCTAACACAGTAAGCTCCTTGTGTCAATTTTCGCGTGATTTTATTTTATACGGCTTCGGCGGACTTTGGGGCGGGCAGCCTCGGGGCGGCGACCCGGGCTGCCTCCGGCAGCCCGGGAAAAACGCGGCGCGTTGGCTTTCCCGCCTTGGGAAGGTAACTCTGCGCCGCGTTTTTTGCTTCCCCGCGCAGCGGGGAAGCGGTCGCCGCCCCGAGGCCGCCGCGCGCTCCGCGCGCGGCAAAACGCGGAGCGTTTTCATATCGGGCTAATATCAACGCAGATTTTGAGCAAAATAATCTTTGGTGATATGTGTGAAGCTCTTTCCTGCCGACAATTACTTTTTGCTCCTGCAAATACGCGCCGCCGTCGCTGTCGCCGCCGCGTCCTTCCTGTCAGGCGCGGCAGCCGCCTTCAGCCTTTTTGGAGCGGCGTTTATAGAAACGGCATTTTTATCCGTATATTTCATAGCGGCGGTATTTTATATACGCCCGTTCACGCGCGCGCTGTGCGTAAAAGCGGACAACGGCATACTGCTCATCTCAAAGGGAGTAATATTCGCAAGGAGCATCTCCGTACCGCTGGGCGCGGTGAGATATTTTGAGCGCAGATGCTCTCTGCTGTCGCGCGCGCTGGGCGTTTATTCTGTTATAGCCCACACCTCCTCCGGAAACGTCAGAATAGGCGGGTTAGACCTGTCTGCGGCGGAAGCTATCATTGGATTAAGGCGGGAGTCAAATGAAAAGGACGAAAAATGATACGCCGAGAAGGATACACCCGTTCACGGCGGCGGTGTTCCTCTACCGCAATGCGTTTTTGCTTCTTATCCCGCTTGTGCAGTATCTGCTTTTTATGCCGGAGACCCTGTGGGATATGATAAGGAGCGGCAGCTCAAGCATAATAACCGCCGCGCTTGTGGTAACATATATAATACTAAAGTACAGAAGCACATACCTATACGCGGACGGGGCTGAAATAATATATTCGCGCGGGATATATTTTAAGCGGACGAGCGCCATACCCTTGCGCTCACTGAACGGCGCGGCGGTTCGGCGCGGCATACCGAGGATATTCGGCGCCGAGCTGCTGACCCTTGACGCCGCCGGAGCAAAGTGCGCCGCAAGCGAATATGTCGGCGTTAAATCTGAAATTGCGGATATTTTGGAGGCGGAAGCCGGACTTATAAAGAAATGTGGCTTGCCTCACTCGCTGATAGCCGCAGCGGACGCGACGAGCGCGCTGTCGGGACTTTTGCTTGCGATACCGTTTATAAACCGCGCCGCCGTCATAGTCGGAGACGCGCTCAGCGACGGCTTTTACGGCGGCATAGACCTGTGGACGAGCCTTGCCTCTCGGCTTCTGCCTCCGGCGGTTGCATATATAACCGCGTTTCTGGCGGCGGGGTATTTTATCGCTTTTATTTACGAGCTGTTAAAGCACATAAACGGCGAGATAAGGCTCGGCGGTGACGTTATACAAATAAAGCGCGGCTTCATATGGTCGTTCAGGCTGTCGCTAAGGAGCGGAGAGATCTCCGCTTGCACGTCCGAGCAGGGAATTTTATGTATGATACTCGGGATAAAAAAGCTGTTTTTGCTATCCGGAACCGGCAGGAAGGCGAAATCAAAGCGCGAGCTTTTGTCGGCTTGCAGAGGCGAGGTTTCCGCTCCGAACGCCGAGGGGTGCATACGTCCCGGGCGTTTGAGTGTTTTTTCGTTTATACTCCTCCCTCTAACTCTGTTCTCCGCGAGCGTATTCGCCGCCTTTTATTGCCGATTCAATAATATATATATTCCGCTCGCGATACTTCAATGTATGGCTATACCGCTTTTTTTGATTTGGATAATGTTCCGCATTACCGCTTACGAGCGCACATATCTGCTTGTAAGCGAGGGAGCAGTTTCGCTCGGGAGCTATCGCGGGCTTAGGATAATAAGCGCGGAAATACCGATTGACGGAATAACGCGCGCCGAGGTCAGGCAAAATCCTTTTCAGAGGATAACCGGAAGCTGTACCGTAAAAATACACCTGCGCAATATGTCCAAAGCTTTTACCGTAAAGCGGGTAAAATTGAAAGGTGGCTTGCGCCCCCTTTAAATCCCCTTTTTCAATCCTTGGACCGCAAGAAGACTGTGCCTGCGGCACAATCTTCTTGCTACTTTATATTTTTATTTTAATTTTTGGGGGAGCTGCCGCTCCCCCAACCCCCCCTTGCTTGCTGAGAGAATCGTTTTGCGGACGATAAAAGCTTTTATTTTTATCCTCTCAAAATAAAATTGACGAGCTGATTCAACTTGGGCTTGCGCACCCTTTAAAGTCCCTTTGTGTTCTTGCCGCTTTATATTTTGTTTTAATTTGGGAGCGGGCGAAAACTTTATTTTTATCCTCTCAAAATTAGGTTTACCGACAAAGAGAAACTTCCCCCTCCGAGCTTTCGGAGGGGGAAGCGTTTACATGAAGATTATTTATAGGAGTTTTTTAATCTCTTGCAAACAGGAAAATTAGTCTTCCTTGATTCTCTTGCGTGCAAATACTACAACGCCTGCCGCCGCAGCGAGGATAAGGAGAAGCATAGCG
>CANPZK010000073.1 GCA_947588875.1 uncultured Clostridia bacterium | reverse complement strand
CTTTCACATACTTTTAAAAATTGTTTCTCCAAAATTTACATTTGATATTTGAGTATTCGCGACACAAGATAATGTTGCGGAGGAAAACAGAAGGTTTTCAACTGCGAAAATTAAAGTTAAAAAATCGAAAAGACAATAAATATAAATACGATATTTATATTTATTATTTCCGAGCAAAAGACTTTAAATATTCGCTGTCCGCAATTTTAAAACGGATTCATTAAAGGCAGAGAATCACACCTGCCATGTAAAAATACAGTGAATCCATACCGAGCATTCAAAAGCAGCTCGGTCAGGGGCAAGAACAGCCCCTCTCTCAGCCATAAAATCGGCAGAGAGCTTATTATGATTAAAACGAATGACAAAACTCACGAAAAGGAGAAACTGAAATGGCAAGCAACAACAATCAGCTTAATATACCCGAAGCAAGAGAAGCTATGGACAGATTCAAGATGGAGTGCGCAAGCGAGGTTGGCGTAAACCTCAAGCAGGGCTACAACGGCGACCTCACTTCACGTCAGGCAGGTTCTGTAGGCGGTCAGATGGTTAAAAAGATGATCGAGTCCTACGAGCAGAGCATGAAATAATTTCTTTTGAAAATCGGGGCAGGCCGCCGTTTGGCAGTCTGCCCCATTATTTTTTGTGCGCGGCAGTTTTTTGGGGCTGTCGCTTTACCCGCCCACGGTTATGATGAAGGTGATGGGGCCGGGCGGCGACCGTTCCGCGCCTCCGGCGCGGAACCGAAAAACGCGGCGGGCGGGGAGATCCCTGCGCTTTTTCGGCATACTCCGCCCCCGCCGCGTTTTTCCCGCGCGGCTGCGCCGCGCGGGTCGCCGCCCGAAAATCACGACTCCCGCACAAAGCGTAAACGAGCCGCCGCGACAGCCCCGCTTGCCCGCTCAAGCGTCTGCGCTTTACCAAAACACCGCACACCCTCCATATGCAAAAACAGGCTGCGCTGTCAAAAGACGGCGCAGCCTGCTGCTATCTGTTATTTATTCGTTTGCCGCTTCGGGAGGCATAGGCGAGAAATAGTTTTCCTCTATCTCTACGTCGCTGTAACGGTGCATACCTGTTCCTGCCGGAACGAGCTTGCCTATCAAAACATTTTCCTTCAGTCCGAGAAGCGGATCCACCTTGCCCTTTATTGCGGCGTCGGTGAGTACCTTTGTCGTTTCCTGGAACGACGCTGCCGAAAGGAAGCTGTCTGTCGCGAGCGACGCCTTTGTGATACCGAGAAGAGTCTGGGTGAAGGTCGCCTCTCTTAGCCCCTCCTCGCCGTTCTCTATTCTCTTCTTTATCTCGTCATTTGCGGAGTAAACCTCGCTCTTGTCAACAAGTGCGCTCGGGAGCAGGTTGGTATCGCCTGCGTCCTCCACTCTTACCTTCTTCATCATCTGGCGAACTATTACCTCGATATGCTTGTCGTTGATGTCAACACCCTGCATACGATAGGTTCTCTGAACCTCCTGAATAAGGTAATCCTGAACCGCCGCGGCTCCCTGTATAGCGAGAATATCGTGCGGGTTCTTCGAGCCCTCGGTTATCATATCTCCAGCCTGTATCTGCTGACCGTCCTCTATCTTTGTCCTCGAGCCGAACGGTATCAGATAAGAGCGCTCCTCGCCGGTTTCCTTGTTATAAACGACTGCGTGCCGGTTGTTCTTTATCTCCTCAAACCGCACCTCGCCGCTTATTTCGCTGAGTATCGCAAGATGCTTCGGCTTTCTGCTTTCAAACAGCTCCTCAACACGCGGAAGACCCTGTGTAATATCCTCCGCAGACGCGATTCCGCCCGTATGGAAGGTACGCATTGTAAGCTGTGTGCCCGGCTCGCCGATCGACTGAGCCGCGATTATTCCGACAGCCTCTCCGACCGTGACAGGCTGGCCGTTTGCAAGGTTGGAGCCGTAGCACTTCTTGCATACGCCGTGCTTTGCGCGGCAGCCGAGTATCGAACGTATCTTTATTCTCTCGACGCCGGAATTTACGATTATATCCGCCTCCGCGTCGCCCATCATCTTTTCCTTTGAAACGAGCACGTTGCCGTTCTCGTCGCAGAAATCCTCAAGCAGATAGCGGCCGAGCAGTCTTTCGTGCAGGCTCTCTATCGACTCCTTGCCGTCGCGTATATCGAATATCTCGAGTCCCTCGTCGGTGTGGCAGTCGTCCTCGCGGATTATGACCTCCTGAGAAACATCGACAAGTCGTCTTGTGAGGTATCCCGAGTCGGCGGTACGCAGCGCAGTATCGGCAAGTCCCTTTCTGGCTCCGCGCGAGGAGATAAAGTATTCCATAATGTTGAGTCCCTCACGGTAGTTAGCCCTGATCGGTATCTCAATGGTTTTACCCGAGGTATTGGCGATAAGTCCGCGCATACCGGCGAGCTGACGGATCTGGCTCATGCTTCCGCGGGCTCCCGAGTCCGCCATCATAAATATCGGGTTGTATCTTCCGAGGTTGCCCTCGAGCGCCTTAGTTACCCTGTTTGTCGCGTCGCCCCAAATATCGAGCACTCTTGCGTATCTCTCGTCGTTTGAGAGAAGACCCATTTTGTAGAGGTTTCTCACGCTGTCTACGTCTGCCTCCGCCTGCGCTATGATCTCCTTCTTAGCCGGCGGTATCTCCGCGTCGATAACGGCTACCGTAATAGCGCCCTTGGTCGAATATTTATAGCCCTGAGATTTAATATCGTCAAGAACTCTCGAGGTCACCTCGGTGCCGTGTATCTTGATGCACTTGTCTATTATCTTTCCGAGCATCTTCTTTCCTACAAGGAAATCTATCTCGTATTTAAACTCGTTTTCGGGGTCGGACCTGTCGACAAAGCCGAGATCCTGCGGTATCGGTCTGTTGAATATTATCTTTCCGACCGTCGTGTCGACTATCGCGCTCTTTTCAACGCCGTTCTTTATTATCGTGCGCCTTACCTTTATCTTCGCGTGCAGGCTTACTACTCCCGTTTCATACGCCATATAAGCCTCTTCAACGTCTCTGAATATCTTTCCCTCGCCCATTTCTCCGTCCTTGTCGAGCGTGAGATAATACGAGCCGAGGATCATATCCTGAGTAGGAACGGCAACAGGACGGCCGTCCGACGGCTTTAAGAGGTTTCCTGCGGCGAGCATTAAGAATCTCGCCTCCGCCTGAGCCTCCGCGGAAAGCGGAACGTGAACCGCCATCTGGTCGCCGTCAAAGTCAGCGTTGTATGCGGTACAAACGAGCGGGTGGAGCTTGAGCGCCCTGCCCTCGACCAAAACAGGCTCGAACGCCTGTATTCCGAGGCGGTGAAGCGTCGGCGCGCGGTTAAGGAGAACCGGGTGGCCCTTGATAACGACCTCCAAAGCGTCCCAAACCTCTGGCTTCGCCCTTTCAACCGCCTTTCTCGCCGCCTTTATATTCTGAACTATTTTCTTTTCAACAAGCCTTTTCATAACAAACGGCTTGAACAGCTCCAGCGCCATCTCCTTGGGAAGTCCGCACTGGTACATCTTCAGCTCCGGCCCTACGACGATAACAGAACGGCCTGAATAGTCGACGCGCTTTCCGAGCAGGTTCTGACGGAAGCGTCCCTGCTTGCCCTTGAGCATATCGGAGAGCGATTTCAGCGCCCTGTTGTTCGGTCCGGTGACGGGTCTGCCGCGTCTGCCGTTGTCTATCAGCGCGTCGACCGCCTCCTGGAGCATTCTCTTTTCGTTTCTTATGATAATATCGGGAGCTTCAAGCTCCAAAAGTCTTTTCAGACGGTTGTTTCTGTTGATGACCCTGCGGTAAAGGTCGTTCAAATCGCTCGTCGCAAAGCGTCCGCCGTCGAGCTGAACCATCGGCCTTATATCCGGCGGGATTACAGGTATAACGTCGAGTATCATCCACTCGGGACGGTTGCCGGACATTCTGAACGCCTCGACAACCTCGAGCCGCTTGAGTATTCTCGCCTTTTTTTGGCCGGAAGAGCCTTCAAGCTCCTCTTTAAGCTCCGCCGAGAGCTGTTCGAGGTCGATTTCCTCCAAGAGCTTTTTTATCGCCTCTGCGCCCATTCCCGCCTCGAAGTCGTCCTCGTATTTTTCGCGCATCTCGCGGTAATCCTTTTCGGTCAATATCTGCATTTTTGTAAGTCCGCGCACGTCGCCCGGGTCCGTTACAATGTAGTTTGCAAAATACAGCACCTTTTCCAGAAGCCTTGGGGAGATGTCGAGCATAAGTCCTATCCTCGACGGTATGCCCTTGAAGTACCATATATGCGAAACCGGGGCGGCAAGCTCTATGTGACCCATTCTCTCGCGCCTTACCTTGGCTCTTGTGATCTCAACGCCGCACTTGTCGCAAACCTTGCCCTTGTAGCGTATTCTCTTATATTTTCCGCAGTGGCACTCAAAGTCCTTAGTAGGTCCGAAAATGCGCTCGCAGTACAGTCCGTCACGCTCCGGCTTTAATGTTCTGTAATTTATGGTTTCCGGCTTTTTTACCTCGCCGTACGACCACTCTCTTATCTTATCGGGAGATGCAAGACCTATTTTTATTGACTCAAAAACATTAAATTCCATTTATTAAAGACCTCCCCTTATTATTCGTCAATGCCCGCGCCGTCGCCGTAATCGTCAAATTCGTCGTTATCCTCGGTATAGAACGATGAATCGTCGAGCATATTCTCGTCATCGTCGTCCTCGTCCACGATAAAGCTGTCGAGAGTTGCGTCGGTCGCAACGGCGTCGCCTATTTCAAGCTCATCTTCGGCAGCGGGAACAGGAATATCGTCGTCGTCAAAGTTCTGGCGGAGATCTATCTCCTCGTTGTTCTTGTCGAGCACCTTTACGTCCAGTCCGAGCGACTGCAGCTCCTTGACAAGAACCTTGAACGACTCGGGAACTCCCGACTGCGGAATGTTCTGTCCCTTGACGATCGCCTCATACGCCTTGACTCTGCCCACAACGTCGTCGGACTTGATGGTCAGTATCTCCTGGAGCGTGTATGCCGCGCCGTACGCCTCCAAAGCCCATACCTCCATCTCGCCGAAGCGCTGTCCGCCGAACTGAGCCTTACCGCCGAGCGGCTGCTGAGTAACGAGCGAATACGGTCCGGTCGAGCGGGCGTGTATCTTATCGTCAACAAGGTGGTGCAGCTTGAGGTAATACATATAGCCAACCGTTACGGGGTTATCGAAGTATTCGCCGGTTCTGCCGTCCTTCAGCCACGTTTTGCCGTCCTCGTTCAGTCCCGCCTGCTTGAACGCCTCGAATATATCCGATTCGTGAGCGCCGTCGAAAACAGGGGTCATAATGTGCCAGCCGAGCGCCTTTGCGGCGTAGCCGAGGTGAACCTCAAGCACCTGACCTATATTCATACGCGACGGAACGCCGAGCGGGTTCAAAACGATGTCGAGCGGTGTGCCGTCCGGCAGGAAGGGCATATCCTCAACGGGGAGTATTCTCGACACAACGCCCTTGTTTCCGTGACGGCCCGCCATTTTGTCGCCGACCGAGATCTTTCTCTTCTGCGCGAGATAGCATCTTACGACCTTGTTTACTCCCGGCTGAAGCTCGTCGTGGCTGTTTTCCCTTGTAAACACCTTGACGTCAACGACTATGCCGCTTTCACCGTGCGGCACGCGCAGCGAGGTGTCTCTTACCTCTCTTGCCTTTTCACCGAATATCGCGCGCAGCAGCCTTTCCTCGGCGGTCAGCTCGGTTTCTCCCTTCGGGGTTACCTTTCCGACGAGAATATCTCCGGCGTGTACCTCCGCGCCGATGTGGATTATTCCCTCCTCATCGAGGTCCTTGAGCATATCCTCGCCGACCTGCGGAATGTCCCTTGTTATCTCCTCCGCGCCGAGCTTTGTATCTCTCGCCTCAATTTCGTATTCCTCTATATGAATCGACGTGTAAACGTCGTCTCTCACTATTTTTTCGCTTATTAAAACGGCGTCCTCGTAGTTATAGCCCTCCCATGTCATAAAGCCTATGAGGGCGTTCTTACCGAGGCTTATCTCGCCGTGGTCCGTTGCCGGACCGTCAGCCAAAACGTCGTTCGCGTGAACGCGCTGTCCCTTTTCAACGACCGGTATCTGGTTGAAGCAGGTGCCCTGGTTCGAGCGCATAAACTTCGTTATCGCAAAGTTTTGTATCCTGCCGCTGTCATACTGCACAACTACCTTGTCCGCGCACACGTCAAGGACAACTCCGTCCTCCTCGGATAGCACGCATACGCCCGAGTCAACGCCCGCCTTGTACTCCATACCGGTGCCTACTATCGGCGCTTGGGTCTTTAACAGCGGAACCGCCTGGCGCTGCATATTCGCTCCCATGAGGGCGCGGTTGGCGTCGTCGTTTTCAAGGAACGGTATCATCGCGGTAGCGACAGACACAACCATCTTAGGCGAAACGTCCATATAGTCGAAGCGCTCCGCTTCGAGCTCGACAAATTCGTCCCTGTATCTGCCGTTTACCTTCGCGTTTTTAAAGCGGTTGTTCTCGTCGAGCGGCTCGTTAGCCTGAGCCACTATAAATTCGTCCTCGACGTCCGCCGTCATATATACGGTTTCCTTTGTTACTATTCCGGTTTCCTTGTCTACCTTTCGGAACGGCGCTTCTATGAAGCCGTATTCGTTGATTCTTGCGAATGACGCAAGATATGAGATAAGTCCGATGTTCGGTCCTTCAGGCGTTTCGATAGGACACATTCTGCCGTAGTGGCTGTAATGAACGTCGCGCACCTCAAATCCGGCGCGGTCCCTTGAAAGTCCGCCCGGTCCGAGCGCCGAAAGACGTCTTTTGTGCGTAAGCTCCGCGAGCGGGTTTGTCTGGTCCATAAACTGTGAGAGCGGTGACGAGCCGAAAAATTCCTTTATCGCCGCTGTCACGGGTCTTATATTTATAAGAGAATTGGGCGAGAGCCCCTCCGCGTCCTGCGCCTGGAGCGACATTCTCTCTCTTATTACTCTTTCAAGCCTTGAAAAGCCTATTCTGAACTGGTTTTGCAAAAGCTCGCCCACGCTGCGTATGCGGCGGTTGCCGAGGTGGTCTATATCGTCCGTATTTCCCACCCCGCAGGCGAGGCAGTTCATATAGTTTATGCTTGCGAATATATCGTCTATCGTTATGTGGTTGGGGATAAGCTCCGCCTTTCTCGCTCTGAGCGCCTCCTTGAGCGCCTCCTCGTCGTCGCCGCACTCGTCGAGTATCTCGCAAAGCACGGAGTAGCTGACCTTTTCGTTTAGCTCGCATTCCTCCTCAGCGTCAAAGCCGACATATTTTGATATATCGACCATTCCGTTTGAAATGACCTTGACCTCGCGGCCCTCAACGTCGAGATAAGCGACGTTCACGCCGGCGTCCTCTATCTCAAGGGCAAGCTCCTTGTTTATTACCGAGCCGGGCATCGCAATAACCTCGCCCGTGCGCGGGTTCACTACCGGCTGAGAGAGGATATTCCCCTTGAGTCTGTCGGCTATGCCGAGCTTTTTATTGTATTTGTATCTGCCCACGCGGGACATATCGTATCTTCTTGAATCAAAGAACAGGTTGTTTATGTGCGTGCGCGCGCTGTCAAGAGTAGGCGGCTCGCTCGGGCGGAGCTTGCGGTAAACCTCAAGCATACCCTCCTCTACGCTGTTGCAGTTGTCCTTTTCGATGGTCGCGAGCATTCTCTCGTCCTCGCCGAAGAAGTCGAGTATCTCCTGATTTGTTCCGAGTCCGAGCGCTCTGATCAATACTGTGATAGGAATTTTTCTGTTCTTGTCTATTCTTACATAGAAAACGTCGTTTACGTCGTTTTCATATTCAAGCCACGCGCCTCTGTTCGGTATAACCGTATTCGAGAACAGCTTTTTGCCGGTCTTGTCGTACTCCATTTTGTAGTAAACGCCCGGTGAACGAACGAGCTGCGATACTATTACGCGCTCCGCGCCGTTTATTACAAACGTGCCGCTCGGCGTCATAAGCGGAAAATCGCCCATAAACACGTTCGATTCCTTGATCTCCCCCGTTTCTTTATTGAGCAGACGGGCAGTCACGCGAAGCGGCGCCGCGTAGGTCGCGTCCCTCTCCTTGCACTCTATAACGCTGTAATTCGGGTGATCAACATCCAGTGTGTAGTCCACAAAGTCGAGGACAAGATTTCCGTTGTGGTCGGTTATTCCCGACACGTCACGAAAAGCCTCTTTCAGCCCCTTCTCCAAAAACCACTTGTAGGATTCCTTCTGCACCTCAATGAGGTTCGGCATTTCAATGACCTCATCAATTTTAGCAAAGCTCATCCTCTCTCTGCTGCCAAGTTTAACAGGCTTGACATTTACCATTGGGCGTTCACTCCAATCCAAAATTTCTAAGATTCCAACCGATCGGCACGATCCGTAAAAATCACATCTTTCGACCTTGTGCTTTCCCCTTTTATCGACAACAGCGTGAAAAACTTTTTTGAAAAAACACTTGATTTTTTGTTTACTTTGTGATAATATTTCCGCAAGGAAATATAAAAGCGGATACTATATGCCATTATGTTGCATTTTACAAGTATATAACATTTTCCTGAGCTTGTCAATGAAGCTTCGGAAAAAATTCATCATTTGTTAATATTTGCAGCGGAATAAACAACCGCAGGGTCATCGCGACGCCTGCGGTTTCTTTTTTGGAATTAAATTGTACTCCCGGTTGGGTTGGTTGATTTGCCCGCCTTAAAGCTGTGTAAACAGAAAGTATATCAGCCCGTATATCACCGACGCGAGCGTTCCGTAAACTATGACCGGTCCGGCTATAATAAACATTTTTGCGCCAAGTCCCAGAACATAGCCCTCGGATTTGAACTCTATCGCCGGAGCTACGACCGAATTTGCAAAGCCTGTTATCGGCACAAGGCTGCCCGCTCCCGCGTGCTTTGCTATTTTATCGTACCAGCCCGCCGCCGTCAGCGCCGCTCCGAGGAACACAAGGCTCACGGACACCACCGCCGACGCCGTTTCCTTGTCAAGCCCCAGCCCCATATAGCTGTTCATCAGTATTTGCCCTATCAGACAAAAGCCGCCTCCGAACAGAAACGCCTTCAGGCAGTCGAGCAGCAGCGGGCTGTTCGGGGAGGCTTTTTCCGTCATTTTTGAATATTCCTGTTTTGATACCTTCATCCGTTTCACCTCATGTGTATTATTGGCTGAAACGGAAATTATATACATTCGCCGTTTTGTCTTATGCTTAGACTAAGGAGCGGGGACGAGGCACGTTCTTATTTGCTTTTGCGGTTCGGGAGGCGCTTTGGGGTTCGGGCGGCGGCCGGCGCGGCGAAGCCGCGCGGAAAAACGCGGCGGGGCAGGGTGGTTCCTCGTTGCAGGCAGGTTTGCGCCGCGTTTTTTGCGAATTTCCGCCGGCGGCGGAAATTCGCGGCCGCCGCCCGAACCCCATTACCGCGCCTGAACCTCACCGCCCAAAGCTTCTGCGGAGCGAGCCCGCGGGCTTTACGCCGTCCTCCTCGCCGCAAGCCTGCCGAGCAAAGCGCCGGATATGCACAGAACAAGGCTCAGCACAATATATAACGCCGCCATAAAGCT
>CANPZK010000072.1 GCA_947588875.1 uncultured Clostridia bacterium | reverse complement strand
AGAAACAAGAATTTGAAAGCCTTGATAACTACTTGAAGAAAACAGTATAAATTAGATGATATGAAATAAGCAGGCAGAATTTGTTGCCTGCTTGTTTCATATTATTTACCATACTCAAAAAATAAGACCTTACGCCACTTACGCCAAAACTTACGCCAAATGGAACAACCGGAACAAAAGAAATGGCTTATCCTCTACGGAAATAGTCAGTTTATGGCTCTTGACAGATGTAGGATTTATGGTAGAATAATAATTGTAAGTGGGACGGTTGATTGCTGAGAAAGCGCTATGATAAATGCCCCTTTTTTAGCTGCTTACGCCATTTACGCCAAAACTTACGCCAAACGGTGCAGTATTTATAAACACTTATAAAGACTTATGAAAAATGGCGAAACTAAAAATGGCTTAAATAAAGGGTTATGGAGGGTTATGGAGAGTAATTTCTGTGATGTATCGGAAGTCCCGACGATGAAGTCCTTGGATTGATGCAATGAAAAGGAGGACCCGCCATGACGGATATTGCAAAGCTGCAAACTGTGCTTATCCCCATATTTAGAGATTATGGGATTTCCCGCGCCGTGTTGTTCGGTTCAGTGGCAAAAAAGACGGCTACTGAAAAAAGTGATCTGGATTTGCTGGTGACGAGCAATCTGCACGGTCTGCGTTTTGTCGGGTTTATGGAGGCTGTCCGTAAAGCGGTGCAGATGCCGGTAGATATTTTGGATATTTCGCATATTGAGCGCGGTTCTAAAATCCAACGGGAAATCGAGAAAACCGGGGTAACTATCTATGAGAAATGAGATTATCGTGAAAAAGATGCTCGCTTATTGCGAGAAGCTGATTCGTTATTGCGATGGATATTCTTATGAGAACTTTTCAAAAGACTTAAAGCTGGTAGAAGCCTGCGTATTCAACCTCAGTCAGCTTGGAGAACTCTGCCATGCGGTGGACGATGACTTTGCGGCGGCACACCCGGATATTCCGTGGGCGGAAATGTACGGACTTAGAAACCGCATCGTACACGACTATGAGGGAGTCAATCTCATGCTGGTTTGGGAGATTATCAGCGAAGATATTCCGGAGCTGAAAAAGCTGCTGCAAAACTTGTAAATCTAAACCTAACCGCTGTGTTTCGCTTCGCAAACAAGTGCTTACATCAAAATCCATATCAAACGATACAGCTTTTGTATCACGGGATAACGGTTTATCAGATAAAAGATTTCAAAGGAACGATAAACCTACGAACGACGCCACCCGGAAATGCTTTGTGCTTTCGGGTGGCGTCGTTGACTTTAAAATCTGCGTGTAGTAGAATTAAAAAAGCAATAAATCGGGATCTGAGGTGGAATAATGGCGTCTAGTAAAGAATATTTAGAATTTATTTTAGGGCAGTTATCCGAATTGGACGAAATTACATATCGGGCTATGATGGGAGAATTTATCATTTATTACCGCGGCAAAATCGTAGGCGGTATCTATGATGACAGGTTGCTTGTAAAACCAATAAAAGCAGCAATCAGCTATATGCCAACAGCTCCGTATGAATTACCCTATGAGGGAGCAAAAGAGATGTTGTTGGTAGACGAAGTTGACAACAGAGAGTTTTTGACAGGTTTATTCAACGCCATGTATGAGGAACTGCCGGCGCCAAAACCAAAAAAGAAGAAATAGGCAACTTCCCGCTTATCGAACTGCCCGTTAGTTTGGAAAGCCTTTCAAACTGTGAACAGGCGATTCCATTTCGGGGGCGCCCATTTTTAGAAAAGAAAAAGAAACAAATCAGAAGATACAGGTGTATGGTTCTTATGATTATTCCTGTTTTCACAAGAAGTTGAAAACTTGGTTTTGACGGCAAGGTTCAGATACTTGCAGCGCAAAAGATCAAAGCACAATATAAACAGATGATTATTCAGGCTTCAGAAAAATTATAATAAGGTGCTGCTCTTATATTGAATGATTTATTTTCTTTCGCCCATACTAATAGAATACGCCTATATGATTGTAAAAACCGGGCGTAAATACTCCTATTGCGTTGACATTAGCCCAAATCCATGCTATAATTGGGCGTAACATATAGAGGTGGGCGAATGAGAACATTTAATTACTCGTTTTTAAAGGATAAAAAATGGGACAGCGAAATACTCGGATTAGTATCACAGATTCACGAATACAAAGGCAGACAGGAACTGTATCTGAAGCAAAAACCCGCTGTATTAAATAAATTGGTGGAGGTCGCAAAAATTCAAAGTACCGAAGCGTCTAATAAGATTGAGGGTATCGTTACGACCGCTACACGAATTAAACAGCTTTATCAGGAAAAGACAACCCCGAAAAACAGAGACGAGCAGGAAATTATGGGGTATCGTGATGTGCTCAATACAATTCACGAAAACTTTGAATATATTCCCTTGCGCTCCTCGTATATTTTGCAGCTTCACAGGGATTTGTATCAGTATTCTGAAAAGTCAATCGGCGGCAGGTTTAAAAACACTCAGAACTATATTGCCGAAATAAATCCTGATGGTACGCAGACAGTGCGCTTTACGCCGCTTGAACCATATGAAACGCCGGAAGCTGTTGACGCTATATGCGAAAGCTTTAATCAGATTTTGGACTCCTGTGATATTGATCCGCTGATTTTGATTCCTTGCTTTATCAATGACTTCTTATGCATACACCCGTTTAACGACGGAAACGGGCGTATGTCAAGATTGCTTACTACATTGCTGCTCTATCGCTGCGGCTATGTTGTCGGACGGTATATCAGTATTGAAAGCAAGATAGAAAAGACAAAATCGAAGTATTACGATGTACTGGAGCAAAGCGGCATTGGCTGGCACGAAGCCAAGAATGACTCAACTCCGTTTATAAAGTATCTCCTTGGCGTTATCCTTGCTGCGTACCGTGAGTTTGAAAGCCGTATAGATTTGTTTAACGAGAAGCTGTCGGCAGTAGAATTAGTCCGCAGAGCTATCGGAGAGAAAATCGGCAAATTTACAAAGAGCGAAATAATGGAGCTTGTTCCGTCCGTCGGAAAGACCTCTATTGAAAATTCATTGAAGAAGCTT
The DNA here is from genome assembly GCA_947588875.1 of uncultured Clostridia bacterium. Lineage (GTDB taxonomy): Bacteria > Bacillota > Clostridia > Oscillospirales > Acutalibacteraceae > UBA7067. The sequence continues at coordinate 6,839 of CANPZK010000072.1, read as the reverse complement.
GTTGATGAAGGCGCTATCATTCGTCACGGTGCAGGCAAAGCGACTTTTTATACCCGTAACGATTGAGTGAAATATGCGAATACGCTGAGCGACGATATATAGATATTTAATTGCGAGAGGGCTATTAAAATAGTCGGAAAGGTCAATGACCTTCGGAATGAATTTCCCTTTGAAAACTACTTACGAATTGTGAAAGGACTACGTCTAAATGGAGAAAATATGGATTGATATGTTTAAAGCCGCAAAGGCGGTTCAAAATGACAGGAAAATATCCGACTATGTGGAAGCGGGAAGCGTCGCGGCGGCGATAATGTCCTCGTCGGGGAAAATTTACACCGGTGTTTGCATAGACACCTGCTCCACACTTGGAATATGCGCCGAAAGAAACGCGATTTTTAATATGATAACAAACGGCGAGCAGGAGATAAAAAAGGTGCTTGCTGTCATGCCGGACGGAAAGGTCGGCGCTCCCTGCGGCGCTTGCCGCGAGTTGATGGTTCAGCTCATGCCGGACAACTATCGGGAAGTCGAAGTGCTGATGGATTTTGAAACGGAGGAGATTGTCACTCTCGGCGAGCTCACTCCAAAATGGTGGGTATAGACAATTTTCCGTCTTACGGGCAACGCTTGAAAAATAGACGTGAAGAATCATCACGGCATTTTTTACAGGTGAATTTTTTCAAAGCGTGAATGGGCGATTCCCTTTCGGGATCGCCCATTTTTAGAAAAGACAGATATACAAATCGGGATTTATATAAGTAATTTATAAATTAGGAGATGTAAAATATGGATAAAAAAAATGAGAAATTGGATAATAGCAATTGTCGTTGCAGTTATATATTTAATAATAAGTATAGTATTTAATGTTTGGGCATATTCTTGGTTGATATGGGTGGCTTATGCTATATATAGATTAATAGTAAAATAGAATGATAAATTCCCATTTGCCGAATAACCTCTTGAAAAACGCAAAACCGGCAAGGCTCTGACGAACCCTGCCGGCTTTAATTTTTTACTTTTGCTTTTGTCTTTTAATTCTTAATTTTTACTCTTAGCTAACTTTACCCTGAAAAGCTTTGTTGACTCGAGCTTTTTAAAGCAGAGGGGATAAAGCACTATAAATATCATCAGCTCGGCAAAGGTCAAAGCGAAGCTAATCCACGACGAGCTTATCATTCCGGAAATCGCGGGCATAAACGCGTTTTCATAAAGGATAATCAAAAATACGCCGAAACAGCACCGCGCGACCTTTTGTATAACGGGAACGTCGAGTGAAAACTTGACAAATCTACGCTCTATAAACCAGCCGAGCGTTACGCCCAGGAATCTGCCCGCGTCCTTGAAGCCGTCCTTCATCATCTTGTTCGGGTCAACCAGAAGCTCGCCGTTTACGTAATCCATAGGATATGATTTTACTGAAATATAAATTAAAAACAGCGCGGTGAGTATTATTCCGACGCAGGGGATTATGTAATCCCTTTTGGGATCCTTGTCTATCCACTCCCATACCCTTGAGCCGATTATTACGACGAGTATGCCGATCAGAGCGCCTACGAGAACGTCCTGCGGGGTGTGAACTCCTATGTAATTCCTTGAGAACATCGTAAGCAGCAGCATAACTGCCATCAATACGCACAGAGGCTTATAGCTTCTGTAACGCTCTATCACCGTTCCGTAGTTTGCCGCCGCAGTTACGCTGTGACCGCTAGGAAAGGAATAGCCCGAAGCCTTTTCAATCGGAACTATTTTGTCGGAGCGTATCCATGGCCGGTACACGCAGAAGGTGAGCTTTAACGTCTGCATAAAAAACCTTGAAAAGCCGACGTTCAGAAAGAAAAAGCCGCCGCTTTTCTTGTCAATCGCCCAAAACATTACGCACGCGAGCATCCAAACGAAAATGCCGTAAGACAGATCGCTCATTTGAACGAAAAAGTCGTTGAATACGCCGCCCATGCTTTCTCTGAGCCATTGAAGCGATAATAAATATTGTATGTCCATATAATTCCTCCTTCCTGATTATTTTACACGAAGGCGGAGCTTTTAGCAAGAGCATTTTCACCAATCGCCGATTTACGGCAACAGAAATCCCAATTTTCAGTCATCAGAGGATTGTTGGCTCTCCGCAAAGCGCGGCGGCTTTTCCTATGGGGGTAGGCGGTGCAGATGAGCCGATGAAGGGCACCGGCTGTGTTTTGAGAAGAATGTATAAAAATCCCTTTTGGAATTTGTAGGATTATATGATTTTGCCATTCGACGGCTGAAAACTATTGTTATTTGACAAAACTCACGTTATAATATATTTGTTGCATTATGCAAAAATAAAGGAGGAGAAAATAATGGTAAAACTGCATAGGAAACTGATAAGTGCCTCTCTTGCGGCGCTTATCGCCGTGTCTACCGTAGGAACGGTAATGGCGGCAAATACGACGCAGGTGCCGGTTTCGGCGTCGGCGGCGGAAACGGTCGGCAAGTACGCGACCAACCCAAACGGCACCGGCAAACGAGCGACTATCAAGATCGACGGAAAAATCGACGATTGGTCCGAGGATATGCTCATAGCCCAGGGAGCCGGATGGGATATTGCGCCGAGATGGAAGGGCAGTCATGAAAACTGCGTTATCGACTGCTATTCGCTCTACGCCGCCTGGGACGATACGAATCTTTATATCGGATACCAAATGGTAAATTCAACCGACACATGGGCAACTCCGGGAGAGGGGTCGCTGATGGACGGAGGAAAGATGAGAGATATTCATCTTGGCGTTGCACTGAGCATCAACCCGAATAATCCGACTATCACCGGAAAAATGACAAACGGCGAGTGGCTTTGGGGCGATAAAGTCACATTTACCAACACCCACGCCGATATGGTAATGATGATGAGCTCTACGGTTGGCAACGGCACGCCCGCTCTGTTTAAGCTCGCCGATTCGCAGGGCAATTTGTCATACGACGCAGAGCACTGCATTAATTTTGCGACCGCCGGAATTGAATATAAAATGGCGGACGATTTTCTGCCGTCCGAGCTTTGGATGCTCGACGGTATTTCGACCACTCCGGAGCAGGAGGTCTATGGCGGACAGGGCGTATATGCCGACGCATTTAAGACCGGAAAAGGACACGACAAAAAATACGATTCTTTCTATGAGATGAAGATACCGTTCAGCGCAATAGGCATAACCGCGAGCCAGCTCGAGAGCCAGGGCATAGGAGTTATGCAGTTCGGCACGCGCGGCGAGTCTCCAATCGACTGTATCCCTCACGACCCGTCAATGTTAGACAACACTATGGGCAGTTACAGTCAGGATTCGTCCACGTCAAAGGAAAAGGAGGATCAGGACGACATTTCCGTTCCGTTTGCCCGCGTAGGCGGCGACGGTTCAGAGCCTATTCCGACCGATCCGAAGCCGACCGATCCTAATCCTACCGACCCGAAGCCGACGGAGCCTGACAATAAGTCTATTCTCGGAGATACGGACGGCAACGGAACCGTCAACCTCAAGGATGCCGTCGAGATTCAGAAATCGCTCGTAACAGGAAAAACATTCGCGGGGGACGATCTGAAGCGCGCCGACGTCGATAAGAACGGAAGCGCCAATCTGAGGGACGCGATAATCATTCAAAGATACACGCTGAGCCTTATAAAGAAGGATCTTGGAATAGGCAAAGCAGTGTGACCGAGTTATTGTTTTGTGAATAATATTAGTAAATCAGCCCTGCCGTTTCATTCGGCAGGGCTGATATTTATATGTAAAGAAGTATTTTTATGCACTGTTTGGATTTCAGTCGTAGCTGCTACTTAAAATTATAATTTATTTATGGCAGCTAACTCTTGCTATTGCGGCGTCTTAAAAAGTACGTTCATTCGCTCTCACGCCTGCCGCAGTCATAATTTATTGACTTACTCCCACAAGCCCCCTCTCGTTGACCGCAGTAAGCTCTGCTGAGCAGTCTGACTGATAATTGATTAAATATCCCATTTGCCGCCAATGAGCGCCGTCTGTGGCTTATGAAGCGAATTGAGTGGGAGCGGGAATTGGAGATGGCACAGCGGTCAAAATCGCCGCCTCGCTTAATCTGCCACAGGCAGCGCTTGGCGACGATGGCGCCGCAAAAAAACAGTCCGCCTGACTGTTTTTCGCCCTTCCCGTGCTTTGAAACGCAGGGGATTTCGCAGCCTGCGGGCTGCGACAAGGGGCGCTGCCCCCTTGACCCCTGCCGCCTTTTGAAAAAGGCGGGCGAAAACTTTATTTTTTTCTGTCAAAATCAGATTTATCGACAAGCAGAAAGCGGCGCATTTCTGCGCCGCCTTTTATAGCGTTATTTTATTGTCGGATTATTAAATTATTCCGAAACCTTTTTCTTAGCAGCTACGATAGCGATGCCGAGAGCCGCAACAAGAACTACGCCGAGAACTACATAAGGTGTTGTGTCGCCTGTTGTAGTTGTGCCGCCGCTTGTTGTTGATGTTGTTGAGCTTCCGCGTGAGCCGCCTGTTGAAGAGTTAGAACCGCCTGTTGTTGAGCCGCCTGTTGTTGAGCCGCCTGTTGAGCCGCCGTTGTTGCTGTTGCTGCTGTTGTTGTCGCCGTTGTTGTCGCCGCCCGTGCTTCCGCCGCTTACGCCGAGGAGCTCAGCAGCCTTGTCGAGCTGCTTTGTGCCGTCGTCAAGTGTAAAGGTCGGGAACTCGCTGTCTGCGGCAAGAACGTCATAAACAGCCTGAGCCGTTGTATCAAAGCTGCTAACGAGGTTTGCAAGTACATCTGAAGTTACGTTATCAGGATTAACTACGAGGTAGTTCTTGATGAACGCGGCAACTACGTTTGCGCCGTCCTCTGTCGGGCACTTAACCTTGCCGACTACATTGCCGAGCGAGGTGATTCCGAGGTGAGGACCTGAAGAAGCAACGCCCTCAAATTCTGTTGAAGCCGCCGTCTTGTTTGAATCCATAGGATTCTCGATCATATTGCTTGTATCTGTCTTAGCAATCTTGCCTATGCAGTCGTCTGTGAGAACGCAGTCAAAGGTCTGTGCGCCAGCCGCGATGCTGAAGATAACCTCATCATACGGGCCTGCGGGAACGTCATACTGAAATACATTGTCGCCCTTGTCGGCGGGTGCGGCTGTCATTTCCTCTTTGGGATCCTGCCAGTCATAAAGTGCGGAACCGTCTGAGCCCCAAATGTGGCAATACGCCTTGAAATCACGAGCGTCTGTCGGCCACGGGCATTCCCAATAAATTGTACCGCCCTTAAATGACGGAGCTTCCGCAGAAGCCGAAATACCGGCAACCGCTACCATTGACACAATCATCAGCACCGCAACAAAGATGCTGAGAATTTTCTTTCCCATTGTTAATATCCTCCTAAAAAAAGATTAAATTGTGTGGAGTACCCTCCATCAAGGTAATTATAACGCCATGACTTCAAAACTTCAATAGTTCTGTCCAAATTTTATACCTTTGGAGATTATGATAAAACCAAGTCGAATTAATTGTGTATATTACACAAGAAAATTACGGCGTTTACTGTATCCCGCCCACTTATGAGCGGGATACAGATAAATTAAACTTTTAACTCAGAGAGGAATTATTTCTCTTCGTTCTCTCTTCTTTTGCGTGCGATAACCGCAACGCCAAGCGCGGCTATGAAGAGAACGGCTATAACAGAAATAACCGCTGTGTTCTCGGCTGTGTTTACAACACCCTTGCCGTCGCTTCCGCTGTTGTTGTTCGGCTTAGCGTTAGATGAACCGCCGCCTGTGCCGCCCGCAGGAGTCTGTGAACCGCTGTCTGACGGGTCTGTCGGTATCGGTGTTGCAGGTGTTCCTGTCGGAACCTCAACCGGCTTGCCCTCCGGCGGAATGTAGGAGTAGTCCATATCGAAGTACGGGCTCTGAGCCTCGCCTAAATCGTTGAGGATAAGCTCGCCGTTTTCGTCTGTAAGACCCTTATTTGTCATCTCGCCCGAAACAGGGTTGTAGAACTTCCAGTTTACGATAGCGTTTGTCTTTGTAAGACCTGTGAGAGCGTTCTCCTCGGACTTCCAGCCCTTTACATATGTGATGCAGCCGCAGAGATCTGTAACGCCTGTTACATAGTCGCCCTCATATTCGCCTGTTGAATAGAACTCGTCGCTGTTATAAATATCGTCGGGAATCTCAACCTTGCTGCCGAGTACGTTCATCATTCCGTCCTGAACCTTGATGTCCTGAGTCTGCTGTGCAGCCTCGGCCTTAGCCTGATTAAAGTCAGCGGCAGTCGGAAGTCCGCCGTCTATACCGTTGTTCCAGATGATAGAGTTAGCGTCTGATCTGCAAAGAGCATAATATACCTTGCCGAATACAGCCTCTGTATTAGCTGTGAACTCAGCGATATCCTCCTCGCTTGCGCCCGGATTCATATACTTATAGTAATCAATCTTATATTCTGCAAGATTCTGAGCGGGATCGCCCGGCCAAGCTGAGTTCGGGTCGTCTGTTCCGCCGTAGAACCAGTAGAAGCCTATCTCAAAGCCCTCGCTCTTATACTGTGCGATAGCGGGATCGAGCCACTCGTCGGGAGCTATAAAGTAATAAATCTTGTAAAGTCCGTTCCATTCCGGTCTGTTCGGGTCGGAATCCGGAGTCTGGTTGATGATCATACCCTCCGGAAGCGGAATACCTCTGTTTCTGCCGTATTCGTCAGTTTTGGATTCCGTCGTAGGCTCTGTCACAGGATCTGTCGCAGGATCCGTCTGAGGATCTGTCGCAGGATCAGTTACAGGAGCTGTCTCCGGTGCTGTCGCAGGATCTGTCTGAGGTTCTGTCTCCGGCTCAGTCTGAGGGTCTGTCTGAGGCTCAGT
>CANPZK010000071.1 GCA_947588875.1 uncultured Clostridia bacterium | reverse complement strand
GGTTCGGAATAGTGTAGTGCTGGCGGTCTATCTCTTGTTTTCGGTTGCTTGCTTCCTTACCGTACATGAGCATTTATAGCAGGGAGGTATTCGGTATTAAAGGCAAAAGTAAAGCTCATGCGACTCTGTAAGGGAACAACAAATGCCGATCTTTTATTTCTACCCTTGCGATATATATTGTTCATTTTCTCTCCCTGTGTGGGATTTCGGACTATTGTATAATCCGTTTCCTCAAAAACATCTGATAAAGCAATTCGCATTTCTGTTAATAAATCTTCTTTGCTTCTGTTCCAATCAAAGCTATCCATCTGTAACGTCCTTTCTCAATCTAATTCTCAAAAAAACCTTTCCGAGGTTTTCTGTGATGATATGGTAGGTGATTTTGTTGCTTTTGGATTCTGCCAATGTGACTTTTCCTTTGATGATCAAACTTAATCTATTCAAAAGGTCTTTTTCATCGGCTGAATTCTTGATTTCATAAAAAACATTGGTGAATGTATAAGGACTATGAAAAACTAAATCCCTTATACCGAGTGTTTGTCTGATGCCATTCTGACACTTAAAAAGATAAAACTCTTTTGCTTCCATCTTAAAAATCCTCAAAAAGATCAGAAAAAGTATAACGAAAGACAGCGGCAATATACTTTGTAAGAATATGGTCATATACCATAGTTGGAGTAATCTCGTAGTCACCCTGATAGCCGTATTTCATAACAACCTCAGCGTCGTCGCAATGCTCCTCAAAGTCGTCATCAGGAACAACGGTGTTGCCTAAACCGAGGTCATCAGCGTATTCAATTTCATCGTAGATATAGCACACGCCGTTTATACTCGGAGAATCCTCGCAAATGTCCTTTTTGCTGTTAAATAAAAAGAATTGAAATAAATACACTTCATTCTCATAATAGTTTACATAGTCAGGCATATCTTCCCAAGGGTTATTGTTCCACAGTCTGCCTTCCGCTATTTGCTCAATATCCATAAGCAGATGGTGCAGTTTATTTGTAATATGCGGAGAAATCAGCAACGAATGTGCATAAACGCTTTGATTCAGAGACCGAAGTTTATTTACGGTGTTTTGAGTGTTTTCAATCTCTTGCTGTTTACGAGTACCTTTTCCTTCCTCCGGCTGAAAATGAGTAACTTGAAACAGAATATTCAGGCACTCGGTAAATACACGATTCACCTCTGCACGATCAACATCACTATTATCCGGTATCACTGACTTGTTTTCATTGTTAGTCACAGGTACCAGCAAGTCGGTTTTATCTACATCAAAGTATTGCGCCAATAATCTGAGATAGTTTTCATCAGAAAAACTGTTTTTGCCCAATTTCCATTTCTTTATAGCATCAGGAGATATATGGATTAGCTCAGACAGCTCGTTATATATCTGGGCATTAGAAATATGCCGCCCGTTTTTGTTGCTTCCCTTGATCTTCTTTTTCTCTAATAAAGAATTGAACTTTTGAGGGCTGAATACCCACGCTGTTTCATTTATGGTAAAAATTGTGTAAGCCATTATTGTCACTCCTTAAATAATTTTTAAGTAACGTTACTTTATGCTATTATCATATCACCCTTGATATTTAAAGTAAAGGGAGATGATAGGGAGATGTTTTCTCCCCTAAAAAGAAAAAGACCTTGATGAAAACTAATCCATCAAGGTCATAAATCTAAAAATATGCGATTGATTTTGCTCTGCACAACTTTCTGCACCGTTTGGCGTAAGTTTGGCGTAAATGGCGTAAATCCGAGACATTGCAACTCTCGAAACCCGCATAAACACTGGGGTTTTGGGGTGTTACTTATCTAAGGATTTCATCGTCGGGAACAGCAGAACGTCGCGTATCGCCGCGGAGTCGGTGAGCAGCATTACCATTCTGTCTATGCCGAAGCCGATTCCTCCTGTCGGGGGCATACCGATCTCAAGCGCGTTTAAAAAGTCCTCGTCGGTCGTGTTCGCCTCGTCGTCGCCCTGTGACAGCAGCTCTTCCTGCGCCTTAAAGCGCTCCCTCTGGTCTATCGGGTCGTTAAGCTCGGAGTAGGCGTTCGCCATTTCCCAGCCGTTCATAAAGAACTCAAATCTCTCAACATAATCGGGGTTGTCCGGCTTTTTCTTTGTCAGCGGGGAAATCTCTATCGGGTGATCCATGACAAAGGTCGGCTGTATCATATGCTCTTCGGCGTATTCCTCAAAGAACAGGTTAAGTATATCGCCCTTCTTGTGTCTTTCCTCAAATTCTATGCCCTTTTCCTTAGCGAGAGCCTTAGCCTCCTCGTCCGTCTTTATCTCGCCGAAATCTACGCCGGCGTACTTCTTCACAGCGTCGAGCATAGTTATCCTCTCGAACGGCTTGCCAAGGTCCATCTCTATGCCGTTGTAGGTTATCTTCGCAGTACCGAGCACCTCCTGCGCCACATGGCGGTAGAGGTTCTCCGTCAAATCCATCATACCGTTGTAGTCGGTGTACGCCTGATAAAGCTCCATCAGCGTGAACTCGGGATTATGCCTTGTATCTACGCCCTCGTTCCTGAAAACTCTGCCTATCTCATACACTCTCTCAAGTCCGCCGACTATGAGCCTTTTCAGGTAAAGCTCAAGAGAGATCCTCAGCTTAAACTCCTCGTCGAGCGCGTTCGAGTGCGTCTCAAACGGGCGCGCGGCGGCGCCGCCGGCGTTCGCGACGAGCATCGGGGTTTCCACCTCCATAAAGCCCTGTCCGTCGAGATATTTGCGTATGGAGCTGATTATTTTTGAGCGCTTGATAAATGTATCCTTGACCTCGGGGTTCATTATTAGATCGACATATCTCTGGCGGTACCTCAGATCCGTATCCTTGAGTCCGTGGTATTTTTCGGGCAGCGGCTTGAGGGACTTCGACAAAAGCCGAGCCTGCTTCGCGTGGACGCTTATCTCTCCGACCTTTGTTTTAAACACAAAGCCCTTTACCTCAACTATATCGCCTATATCCCATTTCTTGAGGAGATTATATTCCTCCTCGCCGAGGTCGTCGTACCTTGCGAATATCTGCATTTTTCCGGTCTTGTCGTGAACGTCGAGGAACGACACCTTGCCCTTTCCTCTCTTTGACATGACTCTGCCGGCTATGCAAACGTCCTTATTCTCAAGCTCGTCGAATTTTTCACTTATTTCCGCGTTTGATATATTTCTGTCGCTCGTCGTTATGACAAACGGGTCCTTTCCCATTTCACGCAGAGCCGCGAGCTTATTGCGGCGTATCTGTAAAAGATCGCCAGTATCCTGCGACTGCAACGGCGCGTTATTCTCTGACATCTGTATCCTCCTGTTATCCCGCCGAGGGCTTGCCTGCGGCGCGGATATTTTATTTTTTAAGTCCCTTATCAGTCTCTCGTTATCTCTAAAATAGAGTAATCCACCACTCCGCCCGGAGTTTCAACCGCAACGCTTTCTCCTACCTTTTTTCCCATAAGAGCCGCGCCGACCGGCGATTCGTCCGATATTTTCCCCTCAAGCGGGTTTGAGTCGTTCGTAGGCACGATTTTATACGATACCTCCGCCGCGCCGCCCACGCTGAGCCTTACGGTAACTCCCATGCTCACCGACTGAGTGTCTATCTCGCTGTCGTCGATAACACGCGCGTTTTTCAGCGTATTTTCAAGCGTGGCGATCCTCGCCTCGATTATAGCCTGCTCGTTTTTCGCCTCGTCGTATTCGCTGTTTTCGGAAAGGTCGCCAAAGGAAAGCGCAACCTTGATCTTCTCCGCGATCTCCTTGCGTTTTTCCGTTTTAAGCTGCTCAAGCTCCTGCTCGAGCTTTGCTTTACCGTCAAATGTTAATAATATTTCTTTTTGATTCTGCATTTTCGCAACCATCCTTTTCGGCTTTTTTCTTTTTTTCACAATGCGCCAATAGGTATAAATACCCATTAAGCATTTCATTTAATTATATGCCTTTGAGCCCGACCTGTCAAGACCGGACGAGAGCATAGATTCTATCTCTCCGCAAAGCTCCGCCGTCGTATATACAGCGCCTCCCATGCGGTACGCGTGCGGCGCCGTTTTTGCCATCTCCGTTACCCCGGCTATCGAGTAGAGCGCCTGCGAAAAATACTCGCTGCTCATGCCCTCGGGCTTTAATTTGCGGTATGCCGCGGGCAGTCTCCATGAATAGCCGTTCACCGTTCTTATGTGTTGGTTTTTGCTCGCTCCGCCCGCCGTGAACATAAGCGCGTCGCAGCCTCTGTATCCGTCAAGCTCCGCAAACCTCGGAGATACGAATATGTTGCAGCTCTTTACCTGCTCCGCGCTGCGGCAAAGCTCCACGCACGCGCCGTATTCGCCCATCGCGTACTCCGGAAACTCCTCATAGCTTTCGCTTTTTGAGATTATCTTCATCTCCGCGCACATCGGCAGGAACAGCGGCGCATATTTTATATATTCCCCTTTCATATCGCAAAAGCACAGATTCACCCTCCTGCGCTCCGCTTTTATCACAGAAAGCGCACGAAGCGCCCCGTTTATCGCCATAAGCCGGCTCAAGCTGAGAGAATGAAACCGCTTAAAGCCGAGCTTGTACGGAAGCTGAAGCTCCCTTTTGCACAGCAGGTATCCCTTTGCCTGTCCGACGCAGCCGGCTATCCTGCGCCAGTCCGGCTTGCCGGAGCCGCAGACATATTCGACGTATTTCACCCGCACCTCGCCTCCGCTCTTTATTTCGGTTTTTATCTCTCCTTTTCTGCGTATTCCCGAAATCAGTCCCTTTATTCCCCTTGCGTTTTGTTTTTTTACATTCAGTACCGTTATCATTTTCACCCTCCGCAGCAGATTATTTTATTTCCGGCGGCACAGCTCCGTATAGCGCCCGCCGTGCGCCGCAAGTCAAGACGCGCTTAAACGCCCGCCGTAAATACTCTTAAATATTAATTTATATGCTCTTTGGTCAGGCTTTATTATTAAAGTCAAAATTAATCCGTTTGTCGGTAAATCTTTTTTGGCGGGATAAAAATAAAATTTTTCAAAAAGCAGATTCAGGATACCATTTTATGCGTCGGTATAATGAAGGCGGCGGCAGAAAAAATAAATATAAGCAAGCGCAAATAAAAAATAAAATAAAGCAAAAACGCAGGTGATAAAATATGATAAAAAGACACGGGAGGAGCACGCTGGAGCTTGAAAATCGGCCGTCGGTCATAAGCTGGGGCGCGGTCGTCGGAAAAAACGAGGGAGAGGGACCGCTGAGCGACTGCTTCGACAACATCTACTACGACTCGGGAGCGAGCCAGGAAACATGGGAAAAGTCTGAGAGCTTTTTTCAGCAGCACGCGTTTATGGAGGCGATAGAAAAGGGTGAGCTGCACCCGCACGACATAGACGTTATGTTTTCGGGCGATCTTTTAAATCAGTGCATCTCCTCGAGCTTCGGTCTGCTTGAATTTAAGGTGCCGTATCTCGGTCAGTACGGGGCGTGCTCGACAATGGCTCAGACTCTGCTTTTGAGCGGGCTTTTCGTAAACGGCGGTATCGCCGACATTGCGGCGGCGGTCACAGCGTCGCACTTCTGCTCGGCGGAGAGGCAATTCCGCTTTCCGCTTGAATACGGCGGGCAACGAACGCCGACGGCCCAGAGGACGGTTACGGGCGGCGGCTGTGCGATAGTCGGAAAGCACACCGAGGGCAAGCCGTATATCCACGCCGTACACATCGGGACGATGATAGACCTCGGAATAAAGGACGCGAACAATATGGGCGCGGCAATGGCTCCGGCAGCCGCGCGGAGCATAACGGATTTTCTGCGCGACACCGAAACGTCGCCGTCGGATTATGATTTGATACTGACGGGAGATCTCGGCGTTGTCGGCTCAGAGCTTTTATGCGAGCTTATGCTCAAGGACGGAATAGACATATCGAACTGGCACAACGACTGCGGACTTCTTATATACGACAGAAAAAAGCAGGACGTTCACGCCGGCGGCTCGGGCTGCGGCTGCGCGGCTTCGGTATTCTGCTCCCTGATACTCAACAGACTTTCGTCCGGCGAGCTTAAAAACGTCATATTTGCCGCGACGGGAGCCTTGATGTCGCCCACCTCGTCGCAGCAGGGCGACAGTATTCCGGGCATATCTCATATTGTCAATGTGAGGTCGGATTAAATTTTGGTGACAAAACGGAGCCTCTGTGTTATAATAGAGTTAACTCATACAACAGGGGTAATTTTATGATAGAGCGAGTTCAGTTCTTTGATGATATAGTCTTAAGCTGGATGGGTAAATTCCACACTCCGCGCAGAAACAGGATTATGACCTTCTTCTCCAAAATCGGAGAGAAGGGCATAGTCTGGTTTGCCCTGTGTCTGCCTATGCTTATATACTCTCCGTGGCGCTTCCTCGGGGTAAACATAATCCTCGGACTTGCCATAGCTCACCTCGCCGGAGAAATAATAATCAAGCATATCGTCGCCAGGGTACGCCCCTGCCACAAGCTCGAGGACGATCAGCTTATAGTCAAGCGTCCGAAGTATTACTCCTTCCCCTCGGGCCATACGACTTCGTCGTTCTCCGTTTTTGCAGTCACCCTTTTCAACTGCTGGCCGCTGTCTATCCCTGTTTTGTTCGTTGCGGCTATGATAGCCCTGTCGCGCATTTATCTGCGCGTGCATTACTTAACCGACGTTTTGGTCGGTCTTTTCCTCGGCTTTGTCTGCGGCGGGCTGTCCGTTCTTATACTTCACTCCCTGACGCTGCCCATTTAATACGCTTTAATACATTTTGAATAACTTTTTGTTGACTGACTTGGAAATATATGTTAGCATATTACTGTTAAATGATTATATAAGGAAGTGTCTCTGTTATGGAAGAAAAAACAGCTGACATAAAAAAGAAAAAGAAGGATACCCCCCTGTTTATAACAGGTATCATTATGCTCGCGACCAGCATTTTTCAAATGATTTTATGCGCCTTCGTCATTGCTTCGATTATATTGGAATTCATCTTAAAAGACGTTTTAGGAGATGAGCTTAACATATCGAACTTTTACATAGCCATAATGGGAGTTTTGCTCGTTTTTTCGCTCGCCGTGATTATAGTCGCATTTTATGCCGGAATATGCGGCATAAAACAGCTCGACCTTATAAAATGCAAAAAGCTCGCGACGTTTTTAATCGTCGTAAACGCCGTATCCTTTGCGGCGAGCATTATAAGCTATTTCTGCTTGGACGGCTATCTGGATTTGAACGAGCTTGCAGGACTAATATTCAATGTAGTATTCTGCGTCATTGTTCCCGTGCTTTACCTGATTTTTGCCGACAAAGCGCTTAAGCACTCGGAGCCAAAGAGCAAATACGAAAACATTATAAACTCAATATAAAAACTTAATATAAGCTGTGACCTTTAAGGGGCTGTTCAATTTGAACGGTCCCTTTTTTGCGTGTTAATAAACCTCTGACAGGATAAAATAAAATATTATGTATAACTCGAAAAACTCTTTTGACAAACCTTGGGCGCGGTCGAACGACCGCGCCCAAATTTGATTTTTGTCTTTAATTTTCTATTGCGTTCTATTACGCCGCTTTGCCTATGCCGAGATCATTGTTGAGCAGGTTGAGCGTGTATCTTTGGATTATTATTGCGTCGCGCAAATTTACCGTTCCGTTTTTATCAACGTCTGCGGCACGCTTTGCGTCGCCCGTAAAGGATTTACCAGTTACCATTGTCTTTTGTATGAGAATGGCGTCGGCAAGCTTTACCTCTCCGCTTTGGTCAACGTCGCCGAGAATCACGTCCCCGACGGGTTCGCCGCTCGGATACATATAAATTACGTTTTTAACGCCTGCGGACCAGCTTCCCTGCGCGTTTCCGATTATTACCGGCTCTGTCGTTTGCGAGGCAAGTCCCTCTGTCGTGTATTTGTCGCCCGACGTTACCTTTTGTCCCGAAATCACCTTATCCTCAGCGAGCTTGTTTCCGTTTTCGTCTATGTAGCTCACTACTACCTTGGCGTTGAACGATACCGTCTGATTTTGTACCCATATCTCGCCGTTCGCCTCGTATCCCGGCTGGTTAGCTCCCGGCTCCTGCTGGGTATTTGTAAGCGCGCCGTCGGTAAACATAACCTTTGCGGAGCTTGCCCCGCTTATTGTGTACGAATACATATTGCCGCCGTCGGAGGTCATTGCCGTTCCGGGCCAATCTCCGGTGAGCAGCTTTGTTGTTTCGCCGGAATCGTCATAGGCGTAAATGCAAACCTTTGACCAGCCGTTTGAGTTGTAGTAGTGTACCTTTATCGGCTCGGACTGAACCTTCTTATAGACGTATGTTACGGTCGTGTCGGCGCTTATGGCTCCCTTAGAGTTTTTCGGAAGTCTGTCCGTGTCAAGCTCATAACCCGATACGGCTTCAAAATCGCAGAGGTACTCGGTTCCCTCCTTGAGCTTCTTAGTCTGAGTGTTGGCAAGCTCTGTGCCGCTCTGGTCGACAAATTTTACCGTCAAATCGTAGCTGTTTACGCCGTCTGAGGTGTAGTAATATGTTATGGTCTTGTTGCCGTTTACCGTGCCTGTCGTTTCCCCGTCGGGCGTTCCGCTGAGATTGTAGTCAAAGAGCAGATCGCTGTCCGGCGAGGTGCGGTAGGTCGTGCCCGCCTTGTAGGTCGCCTCGCTCGTCTTGAGCGTTGCTCCGCTGCTTTTGTTTACGTGCTTTGTGGTGACGGTATAATAAACCGGCTCCTGAATATTTCTGCTGTTAAAGGTCGCGGAGTCAACAAGCACCATGGCGCTGTGTGCCGGCACGTTTACAGTTGTGCCGCTGACCGTTCCGAGATTTTTAAGTCCCGCCGATTCGCCGTTTGCGACGATTACCCAGCTTGACGGCAGTGTGGACTGACCCATGAGCGTTATGCTCTTTTGCGACGCTGTGTTGTTTGTAAGAACCGCTACCGTTCCCCACTCCCGCGCGGCGTTGGCGGTCTTGTTCTGGATAGTGTAGGCAAGCACGCTGCCGTTTTCCGTAAAGTATGTCGAATTTCCGGAGGTCATAGTTCCGTCGCTGAACGGGGAGTAGCAATCCCTTATCTGCATAAGACCTCTGTAATAATCGACGAGGCTCTTATATTTTGTGGTTCTGCTCCAGTCGATTTGATTGACGGAATCGGGAGCGTTGTAGCTGTTGTGGTTGCCGTGTTTGGTTCTCGCAAATTCCTCTCCCGCCATATAGAACGGTATGCCCTGAGACGTTAAAACTATCGCCGCAGACAGCTTGTTCTCCGCTATAAACGTCGCGTTTGTGCCGTCGTAATCAGACGAGCCGTTTGATTTTAATATCTTATCCCACAGCGTCAGATTGTCGTGAGCCGAGTTATATGTAACGCACTGCGACGGCTGGCGCGACCATGCGCCGAAGGTGGAGCTTGCTCCGCCCATCATTCCCGCCTTTATATCGTTTGTGACCGTCGTCGAGCCTTGAATATATCCTGTGGTAGCGTCGTCGGTGCCGCCCTTTAACGCGTTCCTTATCTTGTCGCTGAACATTGCGACCCTCTCGCTGACCGACTTTGCGTTGTCCATAATGCACGCGCTCGACTGCGATATTCCGTTGTCGTTCCAGTCCGCCATCCACGGCTCGCCGTAAACAAGGATTTTTTTGTCTATCGTGTCGAGGTTTGAGCGTATCTGATTCATCGTCGTTATGTCGTGACAGCCCATGAGGTCAAAGCGGAAGCCGTCGATGTGATATTCCTTTGCCCAGTACATAACGGAGTCTATCATAAATTTCCTGAACATCGTTTTGTCGGACGCGGTGACGTTTCCGCAGCCCGAGCCGTTTAAGAACTTAGTTCCGTTCATTCTGTAATAATATCCGGGAACGGTTCTTTCAAAGCAGGAGTCGGTTGAAAACGTATGATTATATACGACGTCCATAATTACGCCTATGCC